>NZ_JASHAX010000011.1:0-54085 GCF_047464945.1 Streptococcus mitis
GAACCACGATATCATACAAACTAGAATAAGGACTGACATCCATAGTTAACTGATTATCAAGCATCATCTCACCTCATCTCTAGTATAACAAAAAAGCCATCAATTTGATGACTTTTTCAGTAGGCTCGTTTCCATCAGGCTTCTTTTTTATCCATGTACACGTTTCATATAGTCTTGATAACTTTCGGTATCCATGAGTTTTTTAGCGTTCTTGACGCGATCTGCTGTTGGTGGTTTAACCCCTTCGAGGGAATATGGAATTCCCAGTTCACGCCACTTGAACTCACCCATGGTGTGATAAGGCAGGATTTCAAACTTATCAACATTTTTGAGGGTCTTGACGAACTTACCAAGTTCAATCAAGTCATCATCTCTATCTGTCAAACCTGGAACTAGCACGTGGCGAATCCAGACAGGTTTTCCAATATCTGATAGATACTGGGCACATGCCAAGATATTTTTATTGGTTTGGCTAGTGACAATCTTGTGCTGTTCTTCGTTGATTTCCTTGATATCCAAGAGAACCAAGTCAGTGACAGCCATGAGTTTGTCAAACTTCTCAAGGTAACGTGGTTTATTACGGAAAGGAAGGGCACAGGTATCCAAGGTACAGTGGATTCCTTGTTCCTTAGCCTTGGTGAAGAGGGCAATCAGGAAATCAATCTGCAAGAGGGCTTCTCCTCCACTGACTGTAATACCGCCCTTATTTCCCCAGAAACCACGGTAGCGCAAGGCCTCTGTCAAGACATCATCTACCGTCCGTTCACGTGACTTATTGGACTCCATAGCCCAAGTGTCCGGGTTGTGGCAATACTGGCAACGCATGTGACAGCCCTGCAAAAAGACAATAAAGCGAATACCAGGCCCATCTACTGACCCAAAGCTTTCTGTCGAATGCACCATTCCTGTCACTTGTCCATAATCAATTGTTTCTTCAGACATATCGTTACCTTCCTTGAAAACGTTTTATAGTTTTATTATATCACGACTTGAAGGAAAAACAAGATTTTTGCCTATTTTTTAGAAAGCAATCTGTTTTTCAATTTCATTTTCAATTACTTATCATTTTATTCTTCAAAATCAAAGCCATACAAGGTTGCAAAATAGTCCTCAGGGCGCTCTGCACGGCGGATTTGACGGGCCTTACCTTCTTCGGTATAGAGGATTTCCGCAGAGCGAAGTTTGGCGTTGTACTGGTAGCCCATTGAAAATCCGTGGGCACCTGTATCATGAATTACCAGCAGATCACCGATTTCTGTATGAGGCAGTTCGCGATTCACTGCAAATTTATCATTGTTTTCACAGAGTGAACCAACCACATCTACCACTTCAGCTGGTCCATCTGGATGGGTCACGTTAGTAATATGATGATAAGCTCCGTACATAGCTGGGCGCATAAGGTTGACTGCTGATGCATCCACACCTAGATAGGTACGGTAGGTTTTCTTCTTATGAGTGACTCTTGTGACCAAAGCACCGTGAGGTGCCAACATAAAACGACCCAATTCGGTGAAAATCTTAACCTGACCAAGACCTGCTGGCGTAAGAACCTCTTCATACACCTTACGAACTCCCTCACCAATCAAGGCGATATCATTCGACTCCTGCTCAGGACGATAGTTGACACCAATACCGCCAGAAAGATTAATAAAGTCTAGCGAAATACCCAACTTTTCCTTGATTTCAACAGCCAATTCAAAAAGCTGACGAGCCAACTCTGGGTAGTAGAGATGGGTGACGGTATTGGACGCTAGGAAGGAGTGAATCCCAAAAGTCTTGGCTCCTTTTTCCTTCAAGATAGCAAAAGCTTCAAAGAGCTGGTCCTTGGTCATACCAAACTTGGCTTCTCCAGGATTGTCCATGATGTCTGTCCCCAGTTCAAAAACGCCTCCAGGATTGTAACGACAAGAGATGATTTCTGGAATGCCTGCTGCTCGCTCCAGATGTTCAATATCTTCAAAAGCATCCAAGTTAATGGTCGCACCCAATTCACGCGCATAGGCGTATTCCTTGTCTGGTGTGTTGTTTGAAGAGAACATGATCTCAGAACCTGGAAAATCCAGTTTATGACTCATCAAAAGCTCTACATAACTAGAGCAGTCCACACCGCAACCTTCCTCTTGGAGAATTTTCAAAATAGCTGGAGTTGGAGTAGCCTTAACTGCAAAATATTCCTTAAAGCCCTTGTTCCACGAAAAGGCTTGATTGACGGCTCTTGCCTTCTCACGAATCCCCTTCTCATCATACAAGTGAAAGGGAGTTGGGAACTCGGCAACAATCGCTTCTAAGTCTTCTTTATTGATAAATGGTGTTTTCATAAGCTTCCTTCTATTCTATTTGCAAAGAAAGGCTGGGACAATCGTTCCAACCTTTAGTTCTATCTCTTATTTATCTTCGTCAAAGATATTGCCAACCTCAACATCGATGGCTTGGTTCTTGACATCAATATTGGTTACCTTCAAGAGTGACTTGTAATCAAACTGCTTTTCACGTTCTTCTTGGGCATTATCCGCAAAGACTGCAACACCTGCCAGTTCTGAGTCGAACTCGCGCAAGAGACTGATCATCCCGTTGACCGTTCCGCCGCCTTTCAAGAAGTCATCCACAATCAAGACACGGCTTCCTGCCTTGAGACTACGTTTTGAAAGGAACATTTTCTCAATGCGATCACCACTTGAACCTGATACATAGTTGACGCTGACTGTTGAACCTTCGGTAATTTTCAGGTCACGGCGCACAATGACAAAGGGAACATTCAGAACATTGGCAACTGCATTTGCAAGTGGAACACCCTTAGTCGCTACTGTCATAACCGCATCAATTTTTTGGTCCATAAAGCTCTTGGCAATAATGCGACCAATATTTTTCAAGATGGCTGGTGTGCTAAGCAAATCGGACAGGTAGATGTAACCACCTGGCAAGATACGGTCACTTTCTGACAACTTGGCACGCAAGTCTTCAACCATTTCCTTAGCATCCTGATTCGAAATAGACGGTGT
Organism: Streptococcus mitis; assembly: GCF_047464945.1. Classification (GTDB taxonomy): domain Bacteria; phylum Bacillota; class Bacilli; order Lactobacillales; family Streptococcaceae; genus Streptococcus; species Streptococcus mitis_EA. Next base: position 3,000 of record NZ_JASHAX010000011.1, read on the forward strand.
AAAGATAACACCTCCGCCAGCCCCAGTTACAGTCTGGATGTGACCAATTTCGATTTCCTCAAAGGCTCGTTTGATAATCACGATATCTTCTGAGATGGATGATTTAGCAGATTCATACTTTTCAGCAAAAGTATTGAGACTAGTTAGTTTATAAGGATTATTAATCAAATAGTTGGAAATGACAACCATCCGATCACTTCTTCTTAATTTCATTTCTATTTCCTATTCCATTTTTATTCAAAAAATCAAAAAGCAAACTAGAAAGCTGGTCGCTGGTGGTTCAAAACACTGTTTTGAGGTTGTCGATAGAACTGACAAAGTCTGTAATATACCTACATATATACATACGACAAGGCGATGCTACCCTAGTTTGAAGAGATTTTCGAAGAGTATTAATTTTTATCTTTTACTTATTATACCATATTCACATAAAAAAACGAACATTCTTGTCCTAAAAAATGCTCATTTTTCTTAAATTATTAATCTAAATCTGGTTTATAGAAGGAACGATTGTCCATAGCGAAGATTTTATTGGTCATCTCTCCTTTATCCACCAAAGCCAGAGCTGTTGACATCATCATCATGCTAGCATCCAGATTGTCAATCATATGGATAATCTCTGCTTCCATAATGCGTGGACGGACTGGACTTCCATACTCAAGTAAGCCATGGTGACTGAGAATGACGTGGCGAAGCAAAACGACTTCTTCCTTGGTATCATCAATGCCAAGTTCCATAACTGTTTTAGTAATTTCGCTATCAATGAGAGCAATATGCCCAAGGAGATTGCCTCTGACCGTGTACTCGGTCTGGTCTGGTCCCGTCAACTCGATAACTTTAGCCAAGTCATGCAGCATAATCCCCGCATAAAGCAGGCTCTTATTGAGCTGAGGATAGATTTCGCTAATGGCATCTGCCAAACGCACCATGGTTGCCGTATGATAGGCCAAACCCGTTTCAAAGGCATGGTGATTAGTCTTGGCAGCGGGATAGGAGTAAAATTCCTTATCATACTTGGTGTAGAGCTTTCGGACAATCCGTTGCCAAACAGGATTTTCAATTTTAAAAATCATTTGCGACATATAGTCACGGATTTCCTTGACATCAACTGGTGACTTGACCTTGAAATCAGCTGGGTCATTGGGTTCACCAGGTTGAGGCAGGCGGAGAGTGATTTGATTGACCTGTGGAGTGTTGTTATAAACTTCTCGGCGCCCTTTCATGTGGACAACCTTACCTGCGGTAAAGGCCTCAACGTTATGAGGTTGGGCATCCCAAAGTTTCCCTTCAATCTCGCCACTATCATCTTGGAAGGTAAAGGCTAGGTAGTTTTTCCCAGCGCGAGTTTGTCTCAGGTCAGCTGACTTGATTAGGTAAAAGCCTTCAAACAGCTCATCTTTTTTCATGTGACTAATCTTCATATTCTTCCTCATTTTCTTGGAAATGGAGTAGATCAAGCGCAGGCTCACCTTCTGATAACTCAATGTGACGGAGCGTCCGCTCGATAGCTGTAGTACGACGGTTTAATAGTTCATCAATATTGCTAGAGGCATGTTGGAGGTGTTTTTGTGCCTTGACCAGAATGCCACCAAACTTGCCAAATTCGGTCTTGACACTGGCAAGAGTCTTGCTGATATGGTCGGCACTCTTTTGGATATTGAGAGTCTTGAAGCCAACTGATAGAGAGTTAAGCAGGGCTGATAGGGTACTTGGACCTGCGACAATAATCTGCTCCTCCCGCCTCAAATCATCAAAGAAGACCGGATTGCGGACAATTTCTGAGTATAGACCTTCTGTCGGAACAAACAAGACTCCAAAATTGGTCGTCCGAGGTGGTGCTATGTACTTGTTCCTGATATCCTTGGCAAAGCGCTTGACGCTGGCTAGGAGTGACTTGCGACAGCGTTCGATTTCGTCCTTGTCACCTGCTTCATAGGCTTCTTCTAAGCGGTAATAATCTGCCAGTGGAAACTTAGAGTCAATTGGTAGGTAGACGTATTCCTGGTCGCCTTGTCCGGGCAACTTGATGGCATACTCCACTCGTTCACTGGAGTTTTCAACCGTTGCATATTCTCGTTCGTACTGGGCTGGTGTCATGATGTCTTCGATGATTTGCCCCAGTTGCAATTCGCCCAGAATTCCTCTCGTCTTGGTTCCAGAGAGAACCTTGTTAAGAGCTCCGACATCGCGGGCAACTGTCTGCATTTCTCCAAGACCACGATTGACCGACTCCAGTTGTTTGGAAACGGTCTCAAAGGAAGCCTGTAAGCGTGTCTGCAAGGTCTTTTCCAACTTTTCCTCGACTGTCTGGCGCATTTGTTCCAAACGTTGCTCATTGGATTCCTGCAGGGCTTGGAGACGTTGGTCGGTCTTGTCTCTGGTTTGGAGGAGATTCTCTGTCATTTCTTGACGAACTTGCGTCAATCCTTGATGCAATTCCATTCGAACTTCTTGCAAACGGTCACTGACAGCCACTTCCAAATCTTTTTGATCTAACTGGCTAGCTTGTCTGGCTTGTTCAAAACGATAATCCAACTGGTCTGACAAGTGATCTGCCTGATCCTCCAAGCTCTTACTTAGATGTTTTTCCTGCTTATCCTGCCTTTGCCAAATCAGAAAGATACCAGCTAGGTTGGCAATCAATAATAGAATAAGTAAACTTTCCATCCTACCTCCTGTCCTTACTATGCAGCACGACCACATAGCCATCTGGGCAAGTCACCGACACTTCCCTATCTATATATTCGTTAGAAGCGTACACTTTTTTAAAGAAAAAATTTTCCTCTGTCAACTCATACTTGGCACCGAGAATAGTCAGCTGGCTATCCCGAACTGGCAGAAAGGCTAGATAGTCATAATCTGAACGAGGCTCTAGCTGACTAGTCCCTTCTGGACAATAAGCAATCAAATTTTGCCCGTCCTCAATCGCTATCTGACGCATATAGGGTGCCAACTTAGGATTGCTAGGCAGAAAGACATTGGCCAACATATGGTCAATACGGCCACCTAAGGCACCGAAAATAGTGACCTGAGCCTGAGGATTTTTCTCAAAGATAGTCAAGAGAGCCAATTCCAGATCTGTATCATCCTTTTCTGGTCGGGCTTGGACAAAATGCTGGGCACGTTTTTGAATCATCTGACGCTCTTCTGCAGTGACAGAATCAAAATCTCCAACCGCTAGAGCAAGAGGCAAATCTTCTTCCAAGACCCAGAGCGAGCCTCGATCCACACCAACAAAAACATCAAAGTCCGTCCGATAATGGCCACGGTCTCCGCCTGCAAAAACGGCAACCCTAGTCCAGTTGTTTTCTGAGAGTTTGTACTCGCTCATTGACATCTCCCTTAAAGACATAGGAACCTGCTACAAAAACAGTCGCACCAGCTTCTTTGGCTTGAGCAATCGTTTTATCATCAATCCCACCATCCACTTCGATTTCAAAGTTCAAACCTTTTTCATCACGAAGGGCAACCAACTCACGAACCTTATCCATGGTCTCTGGTAGAAAGGCTTGTCCACCAAAGCCTGGGTTAACCGTCATGACTAAGACTTGGTCAACTAGGTGAAGAACGTGCTTAATCGCTTCAACAGGCGTACCAGGGTTAATGACAACCGAAGGCTTAACTCCGAGTGAACGAATTTTTTGGAGGGCACCATGAATATGAGGCGTTGCTTCCACATGGATGCTGATGATATCTGCACCTGCACGCGCAAAATCTTCTAAATGATGCTCTGGATTAGCTACCATCAAGTGGCAGTCAAAGACCATCTTGCTATGAGGGCGAAGAGCTTCGACCACACCTGCACCAAAACTAATTTGTGGCACAAAATGACCGTCCATAATATCAATATGGGCATATTCTGCACCAGTTGCTTCTAGACGTTTGATTTCACGTTCAAAGTTGGCATAATCTGCTGCCAGAATTGACGGAGCAATCTTGTATTGAGACATAGGTTTCTCCTTATTTTGGAATTTTTTTACTGACTTTTTTATAGGTCTCTCTGCGATTTTCAATCTCACTGAGGAATTGCAGGTAGTTGTCAAAACGGAAGGTGGCAATAATTCCTTCTTCTACAGCTGGCTTCACTGCACAAGACGGCTCATGGGTATGGGTACAAGTACGGAACTTACAATCTCGGCTAACACTAGCAATCTCTGGAAAGGCCTGATTGAGGTCTTCAGCCGTTGACACTTCATAATCCAGTGATGAAAAACCTGGTGTGTCCGCGATTTTACCCCCATTGAGATTGTAAAAACTAACAGCTCGAGTGGTATGGCGCCCACGACCCAGACTGTCTGAAATTTCTCCTGTTTCAAGATTGAGGTCTGGTGCGATTTTATTGAGAAGAGTTGATTTCCCAACACCTGTCTGCCCCATAAAGACTGTAACCTTGCCTGTTAACAAAGGAAGGAGTCCCTCTTTACTGGTCACAAAGTCATAGCCAATGTCACCATAGGTCTGCTGGTAAAAATCCAATTCTGACAGATCTTCCAACAAATCCATTTTGGAAATATAGACGATGGGATGAATACCCTTGTGTTCCAAAAGAACCAAGAACCGATCCAGCAAATTACTGTTAAAATCAGGTTCCTTGACAGACATAATTACTACAGCTTGGTCAATATTGACAATGGGTGGACGGACCAGACTGTTTTTCCGTTCATGAATCTTGAGGATATAGCCTTCTGAATTTTCCTCGGCAGAGAAATCTACCCAGTCCCCAACGTAAGGGGTATGCCCTTTTTTTCGGAAATTCCCACGCGCGCGTGTTTGATAGACTTGGTCATCACTCTCTACATAGTAGAACCCAGCCAAGGCTTTAATGATTTGTCCCTGCATCTTAGAGCCCTTGCCCTTTAAGTGCGTCTGCTAGGCTAGCAAACTCTGCCAAGCTAAGAGCTTCCCCACGTACACTTGGTGACAAGCCCGCTTGATCCAAGGCCTTGGTCAATTTATCCTTGACTTCTTCAGTCTTGCCAAAGTAGCCTGTCAAGTTATTCCACAAGGTCTTGCGACGATGGGTGAAACTAGCTTTGGAAACCTTAAAGAAGAAGTTCTCATCTTCTACTGCTACGGCTGGCTCTGGACGGCGCACCATTTTCAAAATGGCTGAATCCACATTTGGCGCTGGCACAAAGACTGTACGCGGCACGATAAAGGCAACCTTGGCTGTCATGTAGTACTGAACCGCAATTGACAAGCTACCGTAAGCCTTGGTATTAGGCTGGGCTGAGATACGATCCGCCACTTCTTTTTGCATCATGACCACAAATTCACTGAAAGGAATGCCACTCTCTATCAAGTGCATGAGAATAGGCGTTGTGATGTAATAAGGCAAGTTGGCTACTACCTTGATTGGCAGGTCAGGATTTTTGAAATTCTGGATATGTTGTGCCAAATCGACCTTGAGAATGTCTTCATTAACCACTGTTACATTATCAAAATCACGAAGAGTATCTGCCAAAATCAGTACCAAACGGTGGTCAATCTCAAAGGCCATGACTTGAGCCGCACGCTCAGCCAGAAACTCTGTCAAAGCACCAATTCCTGGTCCGATTTCGATAACATTAACCTGGTCATCAATTTCAGCCGTATCCACGATTTTTTGAAGAATATTGGTATCCGTCAAGAAATTTTGCCCGAAGGACTTTTTAAAGGTAAAACCGTGACGCTCTAGCACTGCCTTGGTCACGCTATAATCTGCAATTCTCATCTATTCTCTTTTCTATTATCTGTTACTACTATTGTAACACATTCCCCTTACATTTGGGGTTTGCTTAGCTGTTCTCATAAGATTTCATAGCTTCTTCCACTTCTGCCAAAGTAACCCCAAACAACTCTAGGCGTTTGAGGAGTTGCTTGCCGTTGGAATAGCCAATTCGGAGAGCCTCTCCTAGATATTCTCGTCGCTTACGGCTGTCTGTCCCTGCTAAAAAACCAAGGCGAATCAAGTCGCTACGACTGATATCAAACTCATTCTCGTTTTCAAATTGTTCTGTCACCTGAGCTAGAGCCATTTTCAGATCTTCATAGCTGGCATGCTCAATTCCCAGAGAACGGCCCTTGGTCTTGGACTTGGGAACAGCTTCATCTCGTTTGAGGAAGGCATGCTGCACTGTCGGAATGGCCGTCATAATCATGCGACGAATCCGCTCCCCATTAAAATCTGGGTCTGTAAAGACAATGACTCCATGACGTTGGTGCAGGCGCTGAATCCGCTCTATATCCTGGCCATTGATGGCAGAGCCTCTGGTCTCATAGGTTTCCACATCGAAATAACGTTTGAGATTAGCCGTATCATCGCGACCTTCAACCACGATAACTTGGGAAATTTTTTCTTTCATTACTTGCTGTCCAATCCAAAGATTCGTTCTGCATTTGCGGTCGTTGCTGCCGCTAGCTCTTCTGTCGTCATACCACGCAAATCCGCGATAAAATCTACTACATAACGAGTATAGGCTGTTTTGTTTTCACGACCACGTTTAGGAACAGGAGCCAAGTAGGGTGCATCCGTCTCCACCAAAATCTTATCCAAAGGTAACTCTTTAGCTACTTCTTGGATGTCAGTTGCCTTCTTGAAAGTCACCACTCCTGAGAAGGAAATGGTCATACCAAGCGCGACAAACTTCTCTGCCCATTCAAGAGTTCCTGAGAAAGAATGCATGATGCCACCTCGAGGACCAACGCCCTCGCTCTTGATAATCTCATAGGTGTCTTCCAGCGCATCACGGGTATGGATCACAAAAGGCAAATTCAAGTCCTTAGATAACTGAATCTGACGGCGAAAAACCTTCTCCTGCACCTCTTTTGGCGCTGTCATCCAATGATAATCCAAACCAATCTCACCTAAAGCCACAATCTTGGGATGCTTGAGCTTGTCAAGCAAGTAGGCTTCAATCTCCTCTGTGTAAGTTCCTGCTTCTGTCGGATGCCAACCGATTGTCGCATAGAGCTGGTCATACTCATCTACCAACTCCAAGGCACGCTCAATCGTCGGTTGATCAAAACCAACAATATTCATCTGTGTCACACCCATCTCAGCAGCCAAGGCAATTTCTTCTGCCTCACGACCTGCAAATTCTTCTACATTCAAGTGTGTATGTGTATCAAAAATCATCTCTTCTAACCTCGTTTTCTATCTACTATTATAGCAAAAAAACTGACCTCTCTCCTCATCCGTACAAAATATTCTAAAATCCATCGTCGTCTCTTGACGCTATTCTCCCAAAGCAGTATAATAGCACTTATTGAAATTTTCAGAAAAGGAAAATACCATGTTTACAAAATTAAAACAGACCTTTATAGGCCGTCCTCTTAAGTCCTTAACAGAAGGCGAGGGAGGTCTGCTGGGAAAAATGCAGGCCTTGGCCATGTTGTCAAGCGACGCTCTATCTTCCATTGCCTATGGGCCTGAGCAAGTAGTCCTCGTCTTGGCTAGTCTCTCTCCTCTTGCTATTTGGTGGAGCCTTCCTATCGGCCTTTTTGTCCTCCTACTTCTGGCCAGCCTGACCGTTTCCTACCGTCAAATCATCCACGCCTATCCTCAAGGGGGAGGGGCCTATATGGTTACTCGAGAAAATCTATCTCCCCAACTTGGCTTGATTGCTGGAGGTAGTCTGCTGGTTGACTACATGCTGACTGTGGCGGTATCGGTATCATCTGGAGCTGACGCTATCACAGCAGCCCTCCCTGTCCTCCACCCTTACAACCTCCACATCTCCATTTTTCTAGTTTGCTTGCTTATGCTCTTGAATTTACGGGGTTTGAAAGAATCTGCCAGTTCACTGATGATTCCTGTCTATCTCTTTATCATCAGTACTGTCTTTCTCTTACTCTACGGAATCTTTCAACTAATGACAGGGTCTCTCAGCTATCAGGCAACTTCACCTATTGGGCATGCTGTTCCGAGCCTGTCTATCGTTCTCATTCTAAGAGCTTTTACCAGCGGATCTGCCTCTCTGACAGGGGTTGAAGCTATTTCAAATGCCGTTCCCTTTTTCAAGGCTCCAAAAGAAAAGAATGCCGCTCAAACCTTGACCATTATGTCACTGATTTTAGGTTTTCTTTTTGCTGGAATCACCTTCCTAAACTACTGGATGGGGATTATGCCTCAACACGGAGAGACTATTCTTTCGCAGATGGCTCAAGGCATCCTTGGCACTTCCTTCTTTGGCCACCTTGGCTATTATATCTTCCAATTCTCCACAGCCTTGATTTTGGCCGTAGCTGCAAATACTGGCTTTTCGGCCTTCCCTATGCTAGCTTACAATATGGCTAAAAACAAATACATGCCCCATCTCTTTATGGAAAAAGGAGACCGCCTAGGCTACTCTAATGGAATTTTAACTCTGGCTTTTGGGGCTATGATTCTTCTTCTCATTTTTAATGGCAATACCGAACGTTTGATTCCTCTTTATACTATCGGGGTCTTCGTTCCCTTCGCCCTATCTCAGACTGGGATGATTCGTCATTGGAAAAAGGAAAAAGGGACCAACTTCTTAAAACCTGCTCTTGCTAATATCCTTGGGGCAATCATTTGCTACGCTATCGTGTTGATCCTGCTCTTTTTCCGTCTCAGTGATATCTGGCCTTTCTTCCCAATTATTCTCGTACTCACCCTACTCTTCTTGGCAATTCACAGTCATTACCAAAAAGTGGCCCAACAACTGCGACTCTATGAAGGCATCGAAAAACGTACTTACGACGGCAATCTTGTCCTCGTCCTAGTAGGAAATGTCACCCGCGTCAGCGTCGGAGCCATTAACTACGCTCAAAGTATCGGTGACGAAGTCCTAGCCATGCATATTTCTACCAAGGAAACAGCAGAAAAAGATCAAGAAATTCTCCAAGAATTTGCTGATTACTTCCCAACCATTACTCTAAAAAACATCAAGACTAGCTACCGCGACATCATCACGCCTACTATCAAGTATGTCAAACGGGTTTCCGAGGACGCTCAGAAAAAGAACTATACAGTCACTGTCCTCGTCCCCCAGTTTATCCCTAATAAACCTTGGCAGAATATCCTGCACAATCAGATGAGTCTCAAACTCAAATACGCCCTTCGTTGGCACCAAGACGTCGTTGTCGCTAGCTACTCTTATCACTTAAAAGAATAAAGAAAAGTCCTTACCAAAACTAAGAAGCTTCTGGTAAGGACTTTTTTCTGAATCCTGTCACTATGCTTAACTGAAAAGCATGACTAGGCATATTATTGAATGTGGTTAGCTAAATCTTCCTGAGCTTTTTTATTTGACTCAGCTTTTTCTTTTAGCCATTTTTCGTAGAGCTCTTGGTACTGTTTAGCAGTTACTGGTTCTTTTTGCAATTCAACATATTTGTAGTTGTCAGAATCTCCTTTGTGCCCAACAAATGAGAACGGACCTGTAAACGGAACTGTCTTACGGAAAATTGGATTAGCTCCTCCACTTTGAACCGGTAGGAAGAGAGCACTATCTGTCAACCAAGCTTGAACTTCGGCAAATTTTTCATAGCGAGCTTGAGTATCTGTGATTTCCGCATCAGCCTGATCCAAGAGTTTCTTATAGTCAGAAAGACCAATCTTGTCCTTAACTTCCTTGTCTTTTCCTTCAGACAAGCCCATGTTTTTCAACTGAGAACCAGAGTCTGGATCCAAGAGATCAAGATAGGTTTTCGGATCTGAGAAATCTCCACTCCAACCCGAGATATCAATGTCGTAATCCTTTTGATCGGCGGTGTCCGCAAAGAAAGTTGCCTGATCTTTTTCATCTGGAGAAAGTTGAATCACATCAATAACAATATTATCCGATCCAAGTGTTTCTTCCACTGTTTGTTTGAAAGATCCAGCCTGTTGCACATCTAACTTAGCAGTCTGGTCAACTGGCATATCCAAATGAATTGGGAAAGTTACTCCCTGAGCTTGCAGGCTTTCTTTGGCCTTAGCAAACTTCTCTTTGGCCTTTTCAGGATTCAAGAAGGCTTGCTTACCATCGTTTAGGCTGATGTTTGCCCAATCTTTACCGTAGTTGACAATTTTTTCATTGACAATGTCACCGAAGTTCTTATCGCCAACTTGGACAAAGTTACTTGGTGTAACTGTGTTACGCAAGATACGGTCTGCCCCATCTTCACCATTTGTCTGTGCTGCATAGGCATGACGGTCAAAGGCAAAGTTGATAGCCTGACGGAAATCCTTATTTTGCATAGCTGCACGTGAATCTGTCTTTTCCTTATCAGACTGTTTCATAGTCTGCTTGTAGCTTTGACGATTAACGTTGAAAAGATAATAGAAAGTAACTGAGTTTTGTGGTGTATAGGTAATCTTGTCCTCATTCCCCTTCTTGAGTTCAGCAAATACTGAACTTGTTGGGAAGATACGTCCGTCCGTGTAGTTGCCTTCCAAGAAACCTCGGGCCAAACTATCTTGGTCTGAACCGTCAAAGAAAGAGAGCTTCACTTTCTCAATTTTGACATTGTCCTTATCCCAATAGTTAGGATTTTTATCAAATTCAATCAAAGATTTTGATGTGAAGGACTTAAACAAGTAAGGACCATTTGACAAGATACTTGATGGCGTCACACTTCCAAAGTCATCTCCCTTAGACTTCAAGAAAGCTTCGTTTACCGGACTAAGGATACTTGCTGTTGTTTTAGAGTTCCAATAAGTCTCTGGTTGATTGAGGGTGTATTGTAGCGTGTAATCATCCACTGCCTTAACGCCCACAGTTGCAAAATCAGATGATTTCCCTTCAACATAGTCTGCTAGACCTTTGATAGAGTCTTGTACCAAGTACAAGTTTTCAGCCTTTTTATCAGCCGCATACTTTAGACCAGTCACAAAGTCATGAGCTGTTACGTCCGCATACTCTTCTCCTTCAGAAGTGTACCATTTAGCTCCCTGACGGATTTTATAAGTGTAGGTCAAACCATCTTTTGACACAGTCCATGACTCAGCCATAGAAGGAATGAGATTGCCATACCGGTCATTTTCCAACAAACCATCAATCAAGTTGGTTGTGATGCTAGAAGTGGAACCACGTGTTGAAGTAATGTAATCTAACGTATCCGGATTGCTGGCAAATACATAAGAGTAAGTTTTGTCTGCATTACTTGATTGGGAAGACCCACATGCCGCTAGAGCTAGACCTGCTGTCAAAGCCATAGCTCCAAAAAGCATAACTTTTGATTTCTTCATGATTATTCTCCATTTTTTACTATATGTGAAATATTATACACCATTTGAGCAAAAATATAAAGCCTTTTTGTACTTTTTTACAAAAATAAAAATCAGTAGACTCGAGTTCCTACTGATTTTTGATAGAATTCGTTTGGATTATGCAGCCAAAACTTTGCGTCCTTTACGACGACGAGCTGCCAATACGCGACGACCGTTTTTAGTTGACATACGGTTACGGAATCCGTGTTTGCGCGCACGACGAAGTTTACTTGGTTGATAAGTACGTTTCACGATGAATACCTCCTCATAGATTTTGTATTCGTTTAGCCGGCTATAAAGTGATCAGTTACTAAACATACTTTACTATTCTATCTGATTCTTTTACTTTTGTCAATAGCTCAAGGCAAATGTTTCCAGCTTTTTCGAATGTAAGCCCTATCTACGATACTGTTTCAAGAATCGAGTCATCTTTTCTTGAATTTGGGCCAGTTCATCGACACGAGGAAGGTAAACAATACGGAAGTGGTCTGGTTCCTGCCAGTTGAAGCCTCGACCATGAACCAAGAGAACCTTTTCCTGCTTCAAGAAATTCAGAACAAACTGCTCATCATCATCGATACGGTACATATTGCGATCGATTTTAGGGAAGATATAGAGCCCAGCCTTGGGTTTAACCGCAGACAAACCTGGGATATCCTGAATGGCATTATAGATGAAATTTCTTTGCTCATAAATTCGTCCACCAGGAAGGAGCAATTCATCGACTGATTGGTGACCACCCAAGGAAGTTTGTACGACTTGTTGGGCCAAAACGTTAGAGCAAAGACGCATATTGGACAGCATATTGAGCCCTTCGATATAGCCTTTAACATGTGTCTTAGGTCCAGACAAGACCATCCAACCTACACGGAAACCAGCAATACGGTGGGATTTTGATAGACCGTTCATGCTGACACAGAAAACATCTGGTGCCAAGCTCGCCACAGGCGTATGCACATGTCCATCCATGACCATGCGGTCGTAAATTTCATCTGCAAAGATAATCAAATCGTTTTGACGGGCAATCTCAATAATTTCCAGCAAGAGTTCCTTAGGATAAAGGGCTCCAGTTGGGTTGTTTGGATTGATAAGGACGATTGCCTTGGTATTAGAAGTGATTTTTGACTTGATATCGTCAATATCTGGGTACCATTCTGCAGCTTCATCACAGATATAGTGAACGGCATTTCCTCCAGCTAGGCTGACAGCTGCTGTCCAGAGAGGATAGTCTGGCATTGGCACTAAGACCTCATCCCCATTGTCCAAAAGCCCCTGCATGGACATGACAATCAACTCACTGACACCATTTCCAAGGTAGATATCATCAATATCTACATTTGGGAATTTCTTCAGTTGACAATACTGCATAATAGCCTTACGGGCTGAGAAAATCCCCTTGGAGTCAGAATATCCTTCACTATCACGTGCATTCATAATCAAGTCATGAATGACCTCGTCTGGCGCTGTAAAGCCAAATTCTGCTGGATTTCCTGTATTCAGACGTAAAATCTTTTCTCCGTTTGCTCGCATTCGCATGGCTTCTTCCAAAACAGGGCCACGGATATCATAAGCAACATGCTCTAACTTACTAGATTTGTTATATTCTTTCATCTTGTTTCCTCAATTCATCAGGATAGTAACATTATACCACTAGAAAGAAAATGCGACAAGTTTACTGAAATGTTTTACTAGATTGAGATAGAAGAAAAGCCTCACTAAAAGCGAGGTCAAACAGGGAAGATAGCAGGTATTTTGCGAAAGTCACATCACATACCAAAAGATAAACCTAGAAAAAGCAAGCCTAAGAAGGAGTCATAAAGAAGATTGAACATGAGGAAAAGTCCCCATATCATCAAGTAATCCCAACGCCCACTTCGTTTTGCAACTAGGAATAAGAACAGATGGTAGAGTACATGAAAGACTAAAAAGCCGATAAAACCTGGATAGAGAAGTGGAATTAGCTTCTCTAATTGCCAGACCATGATAACTTCTAGCAAGACTGAAACTAGGATGATTCCATAATAAAGGAAATTTGATTTTTTTGTTTCTTGAAAAGAGTTTTTCATCATTCTCCCTCCCTTCACTTCTTTCCTGCTATTCTTTCTTTTATTTTATCATATATTTATATAGATTTTAAACGCTAACATTCTTTTGAAAAATACTTTTTTTGCTTTACTTCTATAGTGAAAAGGTTTACAATTATAGTAAGAAAATTTCAGGAGGTTTCATTATGGCACAACGTTACCAAAATATCATGGTCGCAATCGATGGTTCTAAGGAAGCGGACTTAGCTTTTGTCAAGGGAGTTCATTCTGCTCTACGAAACGACGCTAAACTCACCATCGCACATGTCATTGACACACGCGCTCTCCAAAGCGTATCCACCTTTGATGCTGAAGTTTATGAAGAACTCCAAGTCGACGCTGAAAGTCTGATGAAAGAGTACGAAAAACGTGCTAAAGATGCTGGTGTGGCAGATGTTCATATCGTCATTGAAATGGGAAATCCAAAGACCCTACTGGCACGTACTATTCCCGATGCTGAAGAAGTGGACCTCATCCTCGTTGGCGCAACTGGTCTCAACGCCTTTGAACGCCTCTTGGTCGGATCTTCATCTGAATACATTCTCCGCCATGCTAAGGTCGATTTGCTGGTTGTGAGAGAACAAGAAAAAACCTTATAATCACAAAGAAAAGGAGCTCAGCGCTCCTTTTTGTTTACTATTTATACTCTTCGAAAATCTCTTCAAACCACGTCAACGTCCATCTACAACCTCAAAACAGTGTTTTGAGCAACCTGCGGCTAGTTTCCTAGTTTGCTCTTTGATTTTCATTGAGTATTATTTCTCTCTTTATGGCGTTCGTAAGCCTTGAGCTGGCGCTTCAGTTCCTTTTTAATCGCGGGTTCTGGAGCATATTTTTCTTCCCAATCATCTGGTTTTAAGATTTTGTGGGTCACTGGATCAAAATGAGCCTTGCCATCTGGGAAAATTTTCCCCATATTGGCCTGATGAACAATATCAAAAATACGTTCTGGGTCAACCCCCATCAAAACAAAACTACCGTAGGTAAAGTAAAGCGTGTCAATCAAGGCATCCACCTGGCCCACCAAATCTTGCTGGGCAGGCGTCTTCTTAGCTACTTTATCTGCTGCCTTATCAAGAGCTTGATGAAGTTGCGATAGAGCTTGACCAAAGTCCTCTTCAGAAGGGCTGGCAGCCCGAACAAACTCCACCAATTCTTCTATTTTAAAGCCAGCCCTGTGGGTTGCACCTTCTAAATCCCAAGCTCGAGGTTCTTCTTGGGTTCGTTCATCCATCATGTGGTGGAAGGTCTTGACCTTATTGAAATGATAGTCACGGCTGACAAAGACTTTTTCTGAGGCCAGAACACCAAAATGTTCCAGGGCCTTGTGGATTCCATCTTGCTGATTGCTGGTAGTGATGTGCTTGGCAACTTCCTTGACACTGCTACTACCATTTCCCATAGCGACCGACATACCGACACCCGCCAGCATTTCTAGGTCGTTATCTGAGTCACCAAAGGCCATGACTTGGTTTAGATCAAAACCATATTCTTTCCCAACTCGTCGAATACCTTCTAATTTAGAGTTTCCTTGATTGATGACATCCGCTGCAAAAGGATTGCTACGTGTCAATTTCAAGTCTTCAAAATCAGCTGCCGCCTTCTCAGATTCTTCCGGTGTCATCAGCATCAAAACTTGGTAGATAGGCTGATTCATCAGATGAAGCAGGTCTTCTTCCTTTTGGGGAACAACCTTGCTGACCATACGATTAAAGGAATGACTCACTGTCCGAGTTAAAACAGAGGGAACGAAGCGACTGATTCGTTGGGAAAAAGAACCCAAACCAAAGGACATGATTTTGGAACCCAACATGGCATCCTTGGTCCCTAATGCAATCTCCTTGCCCTCTTTTTTAGCATAAGTAATGAGCTGGCGCAAATGTAACTTGGAAATTGGGCTCGTGAACAAGACTCTGTCTTTAGTAAAGATATACTGGCCATTGTAGGTTACCGCAAAATCTAGGTCCAAATCGTCCATCAATTCCTTAACAAAAAAAGGTCCTCGTCCTGTCGCTACACCGACAAGCACCCCTTGTTCTTTGACAATCTTAATCGCGTCCTTAGTGGATTTCAAAACACTCTTGCGATCGTTGACCAAGGTTCCATCGATATCAAAAAAAACAGCTTTGACTTCCATCCTATCCCAATCTCCCCTTTTGTGATACAATGATTATACCACATTTCAGAAAGAGTGAGTAAATCATGCCTAAGAAAATCCTTGTTTTACATACGGGTGGGACTATTTCCATGCAGGCAGATGCTTCTGGCGCTGTTGTAACGAGTTCAGATAATCCCATGAACCATGTGTCCAACCCACTTGAAGGAATCCAAGTCCACGCCTTGGACTTTTTTAACCTGCCAAGCCCCCATATCAAACCCAAACATATGCTGGCCCTCTACCAAAAAATTAAAGAGGAAGCAGATAATTACGATGGGGTGGTTATCACACACGGAACCGATACTTTAGAGGAAACAGCCTATTTCCTTGATACCATGGAAGTTCCCCATATGCCCATCGTTCTAACAGGTGCCATGCGCAGCTCCAACGAACTCGGCAGTGATGGTGTTTATAATTATCTGAGTGCTTTAAGGGTGGCTAGCGATGACAAGGCTGCTGACAAAGGAGTTTTGGTTGTTATGAACGATGAAATACATGCTGCCAAGTATGTTACCAAAACACATACGACCAATGTCAGTACCTTCCAGACTCCAACACACGGGCCACTTGGTCTGATCATGAAACAGGAAATACTCTACTTTAAAACAGCTGAACCTCGTGTTCGCTTTGACCTTAATCACATACAAGGCTTAGTCCCTATCATCTCGGCTTATGCTGGTATGACAGATGAGCTGATTGATATGCTGGATTTGGAACAATTGGACGGTTTGATTATCCAAGCCTTCGGAGCTGGTAATATTCCCAAAGAAACGGCTCAAAAATTAGAAAGCCTTCTGCAAAAAGGAATCCCAGTCGCCCTGGTTTCACGATGTTTTAACGGTATCGCTGAGCCTGTTTATGCCTACCAAGGTGGGGGCGTGCAGTTGCAAAAGGCAGGTGTCTTCTTTGTTAAAGAACTCAATGCCCAAAAAGCCCGCTTGAAACTCCTCATTGCCCTCAATGCCGGACTAACAGGACAGGCTTTGAAAGACTATATGGAAGGGTAAGTCTCTTCTCCAGAAAGCAAAATCAGGAAATCTACACGACTCCCTGATTTTTTCTATTTACGTTTTCGTGTTGAGCGACGTTCTGTCAAACCATGAGGTAAGAGAACTTCACGTTCTTCCAACTCTTCCTTGTGCATAATCTTAGTCAACATACGCATACTAATGGCACCAAGGTCATAAAGAGGTTGGGCAATAGTTGTCAAGTTTGGACGGGTAAAGCGTGAGATTTGTGAATCATCACTAGTAATGATTTCAAATTCTTCTGGCACAGACACACCCTTATCAGCAAGGCCGTTCAAGACACCTGCTGCCAGCTCGTCACCTGTTACAACTGCTGCAGTTGCGTTTGATGAAATCAAACGCTCTGCCAAGGCATAACCGTCTTCATAGCTATATTTAGATTCAAATACCAAACCCTCACTATAAGCGATTCCTGCTTTTTTCAAGGCTTCCTTATAGCCAACCAAACGAACCTTACCATTGATGTCATCCACTAGTGGACCGCTAACGAAAGCAATGCGCTCATTTTCTTTAGCAAGGTAGGTCACTGCATCAATCGTTGCTTGTTTGTAGTCAATATTAACACTTGGAAGTTGGTGTTCCACATCCACTGTTCCCGCAAGAACAACTGGTGTCCGGGAACGAGAAAACTCTGAACGAATTTTTTCAGTCAAGTGGTAACCCATAAAGATGATACCATCCACTTGCTTAGAAAACAGTGTATTGACAACTGAAACTTCCTTATCATCATCCTCATCACTGTTAGCAAGGACGATATTGTACTTGTACATTTCAGCGATATCATCAATTCCTTTAGCAAGCGTTGAGAAATAACCATTGGTAATATTTGGGATTACGACACCGACAGTGGTTGTCTTTTTACTTGCAAGACCACGCGCCACGGCATTTGGACGGTAATCCAAACGATCAATTACCTCAAGCACTTTTTTACGAGTATTCTCTTTTACATTCTTATTGCCATTGACTACACGGCTAACCGTCGCCATTGAAACCCCTGCTTCACGGGCGACATCATAAATCGTTACTGTATCGTCTGTATTCATTCCATTTCCTTTCTATATCATACCTCACGAGACTCTAAAAAAGAGACGGTATGAAAATTTCGTTTTCATGTTTCTACTTATTCCATTCTATCACTATTTGTAAACACTTTCAAGTATTTTTTGAAGATTGTTTGAAAAAAATTTCATAGAAAGCCTAAGTTTTAAAGAAAAAAATAACCTTTTCTTGATTTTTAATCCTAATTGCTGTATGATAAGGGAAAAGAAAGGGGGCAGAGATATGGCTTTTACCAATACCCAGATGCGGTCAGCTAGTTTTGGCATTGTTACCAGCTTGCCTGATGATGTCATTGACTCTTTTTGGTATATTATTGACCATTTCTTAAAAAATGTCTTTGAATTGGAAGAAGAACTAGAGTTTCAATTGCTTAATAACCAAGGAAAAATCACCTTCCACTTTTCAAGTCAACACCTCCCTACAGCCATCGATTTTGACTTTAACCATCCCTTTGACCCTCTTTATCCCCCGAGAGTCTTGGTTTTAGACATGGACGGAAGAGAGACTATCCTCCTCCCAGAAGAAAATGACCTATTTTAATACTCAAGGAAAATCAAAGAGCAAACTAGGAAGCTAGTCGCAGGTTGCTCAAAGCACTGCTTTGAGGTTGCAGATGGAAGCTGACGTGGTTTAAAGAGATTTTCGAAGAGTATAAAAACTCTAGCCTTCAGTTACAAACGACTGAAAACTAGAGTTTTTTCTATTTTTTCAAAACATTATACAAGTTGCGGATAGGTTGCTTTAATGTCGGATGGATAAAATGAGGCGCAATTTCCTGTAAGGACTCAAGGACAAAAAGACGTTCCGCTATATAAGGATGAGGCAGGATGAGGTCATCTGTATAAATGACCTGGTCCTCCACAAAGAGCAGGTCCAAATCAATCAAACGAGGTCCCCAATGCACTTCTCTAACCCGTCCCATCTCTGACTCAATGGCTAACAAGGTTTCTAACAAGACTGGTGCTGGTAGCCAGGTTTCCACCTCAACCACTTGATTAGCAAAGCTATCCTGCTCCACTCCACCCCAAGGCTCCGTCGCTAAGACACTGGACTCTTTGAGAATATGGATGCCACGAGCTCGCAGTTTATCAATAGCTTGCTCTAAGTTCGCTTGCTTGTCCCCCATATTGCTTCCTAGAGCGATAAAGGCCCGTTGCTTGCGACGATGAATGGTCACCGAGCAGGTATCTAGCGGTAAATGCACTGGCGCCCAAGGCTTTTTCAGTTCCAACTTAATTTCTTGGACAAGAGGATAGGTCTCAAAAGTACGTTCTACCAATTTGTAAGCTACCGTTTCAATCAAGTCCTCACTCGTTTCCTGAAACCAAGTCGTCCACTGCTGACACAGTTCTCCGTAATGGACAGAGGCTGTTAAATCCAAGTCTGTCGCTGCCTTGGTCATATCATAGGATAGGATGGCTGAAACGACAAACTTCTGCCCCAATTCTTTCTCACTAGGAAACAGACCATGGTAGGCAAAAATTTCCAAATCTTTAATCTGCAGTTGATCCATAACTAGTCCTTTCTAGAAAAATCCGCTTGAAGCGGATTCTTTTTATATTCAATGAAAATCAAAGTGCAAACTAGGAAGCTAGCCGCAGGCTGCTCAAAACACTGTTTTGAGGTTGCAGATGGAAGCTGACGTGGTTTGAATTTGATTTTCAAAGAGTATTATAGTCCCATTAAACGATAAGCCTGGTCTCGAAGGTCCTTATCTGTTTCAAATAGACCACGAGCTACTGTCGTCAAGGTTGCAGTGCCTGGTTTTCTAACACCACGCATGCTCATACACATATGTTCCGCCTCAATGACAACAAAGGCTCCTTTAGCACCTAGATAGTCCATCAAGGCATCGGCCACTTCGATATTCAAACGCTCTTGAATTTGCGGCTTTTTAGAATAAACTTCAACCGTACGGGCAAGTTTAGACAAACCTGCCACACGACCATCTGGAATGTAGGCAATATGCGCTCTCCCATAAAATGGCAAGAAGTGGTGCTCACACATGGTATGGAAAAAGATATCCTTTTCTACCACCATATTATCGTCGATAATCTCAAAGGATTTTGACAAATGTTCCTCCGCTGTTTGACCAAGACCTGAAAAAATCTCTTGGTACATACGGGCAACACGAGCAGGTGTTTCCTGCAAGCCCTCGCGATTAACGTCCTCTCCGACAGCCTCGATAATCATTTTTACAGCTGCTTCAATCTTTTGTGTATCCATTCTCGTTTTTCCTCTCCATCAGATAGGCTCTCACTTGGCTCAAGAAATACAAGGAACCCGTGACAATCCTAACTGTTTTTTTCTCTTCTTTTTTATCTGTTAATTTCTGCTCTAGAAAATCCTGCCAACCCTGATAGCTGAGATTTCTAGACTTAGCTGCCTCTTCCAGCACGCTTTCATCAGTCGCCCGACTATCGTCAAAATGTGTCAGGGTAAGCTCGGTATCTGGCATTGTCCCCAGCAAGTCCAACATATCCTCCAAGACCTTGGTTTTGATACAAGTAAAGAGGATTTCCTTACGATAATCCGCAAAGCGTTCTTGCAAGGTTGCTACTAAAGCCTTGATAGCATGGGGATTGTGGGCTCCATCCAAAATCATCAAGGGATCTCTTGACACGATTTCCAAACGCCCTGGCCAACTTGTTTCTTCCAAGGCTTGAGCAAGCAAGTGATTGCTTGCTAGTTCTCGATCATCTTCTTGACAAAAAGTATCAAGTAAAGCTATGGCCATCCCAGCATTCTCTATCTGGTGCAAACCTAGCAAACCTGTCTGGAAGCGACCTTGTCTGAAAGAACTAGTATAGTCAAAGACTTCGCCTGTCACCACACTCTTTTGATGGCTGACCTGATAATTTGCCCCGTAGGCAAGTCTCGACGCATCTTTCCCTTCCGCAATGCGGTCAATCACAGCCAAAGCATCTGGAGAAATGCGACCTGTAACCAATGGAATTCCTTGTTTGATAATACCTGCCTTCTGCTCTGCTATGGCCTCCAAGTTGTCACCAAGTAGGGCCACATGATCCAAGCCAATAGTTGTAATTCCTGTCAGAATAGGCTGACAGACATTGGTACTATCCAAAAGTCCACCCATGCCCACTTCCATGATAGCCACATCTACTTGCTCTGAGGCAAAGTAATCATAAGCTATGGCTGTGATAATCTCAAACTCGGTTGTGCCCTGTAAATTAGCGGCCGCTTCTCCTTCCAGCAAAGACTGATAGTCTGCCATGAGAGTTTCAAGTCTAGCCTCGGGGATAGATTCCCCATTGATGCTCATCTGGTCTGTGTAATGAATGAGATAGGGCGAGCTAAACACGCCAACTCTCAGGCCTAGCTTTTCCAGCATCTTTTTCAAAAAAGCAATGGTCGAACCCTTGCCATTGGTCCCTCCGATATGGATGACCTTGAGTTTGAAATGGGGATTGCCACGCAAAGCTAACAGTTCCACCATTCGTTCCAAGCCAAAATGCGGTTGGTCCGTCCGGTAGTTAGCAATCCACTGATTATTTTCGATTTCTTTCATCTTATTTATATTGTTTTAAATCTAAATTTTCCGCTTCATCAGCCAGACGAATGGCGGAGGCAATTTCAACTGCCATCCTGTGACTAACTACATCATGCACGCGCACCACTTCTACACCTTGTCTTGCAGCGATACTAGTTACATGAGCCGAAGCCGTATCTCGATTGCGGAAACCAAGTTCTGTCTCAGGATTGACTTCAAAACCATTTTCTTCAAGAATATTGATGACAAACCGCTTGCGCGACACTCCAAGAAAGATTGGATAGCCTTTCTGATGTAATTTATCCAGGTCCCGTAAAAGAAGTAGATTTTCTTTCTTGGTCAGACCAAAGCCAATTCCTGGATCCAACAGGATATTTTCTTGTGCGATTCCAGCTTGATTTGCTCTCGCTAGTGCACGTTCAAAGAAAGTCTCCATCAACTCTTCGATTGGCAATTTTTCAAAGTTAGCTAACTCTTCCTCTGTAAAAGCTTGTCCAAAACCAAAATGAGGAAAGATGAGCGAGCTAGGATGCTGAGGTCGAGCAATAACTGGATTAAACATGATGACCACTTGCGCTCTCGCTTCAGCTACCACATGAGCCATTTTTTCATCACCCATTAGACCAGTGATATCATTGACTAGATTGGCACCAGCAGCCAAAGCAGCTTCTGCTACTTGACTCTTCCAAGTATCAATAGAGATGAGAACATCACTTTCCTTGCGAATAGCTTTGATCACTGGAACAACACGCTGGATTTCCTCTTCTATCTCAACATAGCTACTTCCCGGCCGAGTTGATTCTCCGCCGATATCTAGCATACTAGCCCCTTCTGCTATCAATTTACGAGCCTGCTGAAGTGCCTGCTCAAGAGCAAAAAATTGACCACCATCCGAAAAGGAGTCTGGGGTTACATTGATAATTCCGCAAATAGCTGTCTTTGCATGATTGGCTTTACTTGACATATCGGTCACTCCCTCAAGGCTTTTCATCATATTATTTCTCTATTTTACCATAAAAAGAAAAAGATGGACACGATTGCATTCATCTTTTTCCCAATAGAAACAAGTAAGCAATTGTCAAAAATCTTAAACAGAAATCCCTAATGTCCGACTCATGATCACCACAAGAGTCAACAAACAGAAAACAACCCCATTAACAATCATGTGAAGTAAGATAGACATTTCCAAACGTTGGGTTTTATAAACTGTCCAAGTTAGCACAGTTGACATTCCTCCATAGATAAGAAGAGAAGGTAGATTTGTCGGTAAATGAAGCAAGGCAAAGATAATAGCACCGACTATATAACCCACATTTTCTTTACCACGAAAGAGTTTTTTAGGAATCACTCCTCGACATAAAATCTCCTCACAAATAGGAGCTATTAGAACCAGTAAGAAAAAACTGGAAATTAAGGAACTATTCTGGACCAAATCATTAATATTTGATTGATTGCTGGTTGTTGTTTCATTCATCAAACGCAGTAAGACCACACCAAGAATATTAAAGGCAAGAATCACTAGATAGCTTAAGGCCAATCTAGCCAAATCCTTAGCCTTGAAAAACGATAAACCAAAACTAGCCAACTGTGTTTTCCTAGCACCTATTATAAATACAGTTAAAACTACAAGAGATACGGCCCCTACTAATAGTCCAGCTTGAAGCAGTGGAAATTTTCTGCTAGTTAGAAAAGTTGCTAGGGCTAAAGGAAACTGAGAAAACAAAAGCCCTACTAGAAAGATTATTAACCACTTCCCCCTGTTTAATACTTCACCCCAAATATTCTTTTTTATCATCAATCATACTCCTACCATTCAATCAAAATCACCTACCTAGTTTGAAGCAATTTTCAAGTAACTATAATATAAAAAGGGGAGAACCCCTTTTTATATTATAGCATTTATAGTGCCATGCTGATATAGTTAAGGATAAACAAGGCATCCAAAATCCAAATCATGACATGAACATCTTTAGCTTGACCTTTGACAAGCTTAGTCAAAGTGTAAGTCAAGAAGCCAACTGCAATCCCTTGAGTGATAGAGTAGCTGAATCCCATAAAGATAGATGTGAAGAAAGCAGGAACCGCTTCAGACATATCGTCCCAATGGATATTTTTCAAGCTAGCCAACATCATAATCCCAACGATAATCAAGATTGGAGCTGTAGCGGCTGTTGGTACAATCGCTAGAAGTGGGCTAAAGAAGCTTGAGATCGCAAAACAGATTGCCACGACCAAGGCTGTCAAACCAGTACGTCCACCTGCACCGATACCAGCAGCAGACTCAACATAAGTCGTTACGTTTGAAGTACCTGCGATGGCACCAATTGAAGTACCAATCAAGTCTGAATAAAGAGCCTTGTCTAACTTAGCTGATTGGTGATTTTCACCATTTGTCGCTACGATACCAACTTTTTCACCTGTACCAATCAAGGTACCAATCGTGTCAAAAATATCTGTCAATGAGAAGGCTAGAATAGCCATTAGAGTTTCAGGCAAGCGAGCTGTATCTGAAATCAAAGCTCCCAAACCTTCTGAACCAAGAGCTGCACCAAAGACTGTCTTCAAGTCTTCAAAGGCTGCACCAACATGGTTATTAGCAAAATCGATACTAGACAAATCTACCAAACCAACTGCAATAGCAAGAACAGTTGTTGTCAAGATAGAGAGGATAATTCCCCCTTTAATCCCTTTGATAACAAAGAAGATAGTAATGGCAAGTCCTGCAAGAGCCACCAAAACAGCTGGATTATTAAAGCTGACCAATCCTGGAACCGCTGAAGAGTTTGCTGCAATCGTTGCTTGGGCTTTGTCAGCCCCTTCTCCTACAACAATATAGTTTCCTGGATCAATCGTGAATTTCAAAAGTCCAGCATTCTTAATCCCTACATAGGCAAGGAAGACACCGATACCAGCTGAAATAGCTGAGCGAAGAGCATTGGGAATCGATTCAATGATCATTTTACGAACATTTGTCAAGGTAATAATCAATGAGATAATTCCACAGATGAAGACCATAGCTAGGGCTTCTTGCCATGAATAACCAAGCCCGAATACAACTGTAAAGGTAAAGAAGGCATTGAGTCCCATACCTGGCGCTTGAGCATATGGTAAGTTGGCGTAGAAGGCCATCATCAGGGTACCAGCAACTGCACCGATAATCGTTGCGAGGAATACACCCTGAGCAGGCATTCCTGTTTGCGAAAGAATTTGTGGGTTTACAAAGAGAATATAGCTCATTGCAAAGAAAGTTGTTAAACCAGCGAGAACCTCTGTACGAACGTCTGTACCGTTCTCTTTTAGTTTAAATAATTTGTCCATTATCAATCTCCTTTTAATTTTTACGAACAATAATAGAATTATATCATTTATCATTCACTTTTTCAATATCTTTGTTTGATTTATTTAAGAAATTGATGAAATTTCATTTTTTGTTTGGAATCTGCTTTTCTGCCTGCTTTTTGTTATAATAGAAGACATCTTATCTGAAAAGACACTAGAAAGGTCCATATGACGAAAAAAATTATTGCAGTTGACCTAGATGGAACCCTGCTCAACTCAGACAGTCAAATTTCTGATTTTACCAAAAAAATCATAAAAAAAGTTACTGAAAAAGGCCATCAAGTTATTATTACGACAGGGCGCCCTTACCGCATGTCAAAAGATTTTTACCGTGAACTAGACTTAAACACTCCTATGATTAATTTCAACGGCTCCCTTACTCATTTACCAGACCAAGTTTGGGATTTTGAAAAGTGTTTGACTGTAGACAAAAAATATCTGCTAGATATGGTTCAACGTTCAGAAGACATTCAAGCCGATTTTATCGCTGGAGAATACCGTAAAAAATTCTACATTACAAATCCTAATGAAGAAATTGCCAATCCCAAACTATTTGGCGTAGAAGCTTTCCACCCTGAAGATCAATTTCAACCTGAATTAGTGACCAAAGATCCTAACTGTATCCTATTACAGACCAGAGCCAGTGACAAGTATGCCTTGGCAAAAGAAATGAACGCCTTCTACCAGCATCAACTTTCTATTAATACCTGGGGAGGTCCGCTCAATATCCTTGAGTGTACACCCAAAGGAGTTAATAAGGCCTTTGCTTTGGACTACTTGCTCAAGGTAATGAACCGCGATAAAAAGGATTTGATTGCCTTTGGAGATGAACACAACGATACCGAAATGCTCGCTTTTGCTGGGAAAGGTTATGCAATGAAAAATGCCAACCCAGAGCTACTCCCCTATGCAGATGAGCAAATTTCCTTGACAAATGACCAAGACGGTGTTGCCAAAACCCTGCAAGACTTATTCTTATAGTCCATTCTGGCCAGCTTGCGAGCTGGTCTTTGTGCTCTTTTCACAGTCTCATCAACCAGTTAATCGATTGTTCTACTTTTTGACTCCAAAACCTTGGAAAAGGCTTTCTTTTGTGATATACTTCACATATAAATACAAGAGAGCTCGTCATACTCGACTCTGTTGACACAAAATCAATCCAGTCCCGTTGTCCCTGTTCTCGGTCAATATCAAGGAGGATAGCTATGAAAGCTGTTGTTGTAAATCCAGAAAGCACTGGTGTTGCTGTTGAAGAAAAAGTACTCCGTCCACTTGAAACTGGGGAAGCACTTGTAGAAATTGAATACTGTGGTGTTTGCCACACTGACCTCCACGTTGCCCATGGTGACTTTGGTCAGGTACCAGGACGTGTCCTAGGTCACGAAGGTGTTGGTATCGTTAAAGAAATTGCCCCAGATGTGAAAAGCCTTAAAGTCGGTGACCGCGTCAGCGTTGCTTGGTTCTTTGAAGGATGTGGCACTTGCGAATACTGTACAACTGGTCGCGAAACCCTTTGCCGTACAGTAAAAAATGCTGGCTACTCAGTAGACGGAGGTATGGCTGAACAATGTATCGTAACTGCAGACTATGCTGTCAAAGTTCCTGACGGACTTGATCCAGCCCAAGCCTCTTCTATCACATGTGCTGGTGTAACAACCTATAAAGCTATTAAAGAGGCCAAAGTTGAACCAGGCCAATGGGTTGTTCTTTACGGCGCTGGTGGACTTGGTAACCTAGCTGTTCAATACGCTAAAAAAGTATTCAATGCTCATGTCATCGCAGTTGATATCAATAACGACAAACTTGTCCTTGCAAAAGAAGTAGGTGCTGACATTGTTATTAACGGCCTAGAAGTTGAAGATGTACCTGGACTCATCAAGGAAAAAACTGATGGTGGAGCTCATTCAGCTGTCGTAACTGCTGTATCTAAAGTTGCCTTCAACCAGGCTGTTGACTCAGTTCGTGCTGGTGGTCGCGTTGTCGCTGTCGGCCTTCCTTCTGAAATGATGGAACTAAGTATCGTAAAAACCGTTCTAGATGGAATCCAAGTCATCGGTTCTCTTGTAGGAACTCGTAAAGACTTGGAAGAAGCCTTCCAATTCGGTGCAGAAGGTTTAGTAGTTCCAGTTGTTCAAAAACGTCCAATAGAAGATGCCGTAGCCATTTTCGACGAAATGGAAAAAGGTCAAATCCAAGGACGTATGGTACTCGATTTCACCCACTAATCTAATAAAAACCTATAAAAAAGTTGGAATACGCTTCCAACTTTTTTATATTAAATTTTTAAATAAGGATTCAAAAAAACTTCTATAAAACTCAATATATCAATATCTTCAGATGTAATCTTTTTAATTATTTTATGATAAATAGTTGATTTTTAGATGAAAACGGTTTATACTTAAAAAGTCTTAAAGTTTTCTTAAACGAAAACCAAAACAAAAAAGGAGGAATGACAATAATGAGTATCGGAATCATTATTGCGAGCCACGGCGAATTTGCTGCGGGTATTCATCAGTCAGGATCTATGATCTTTGGTGAACAAGAAAAGGTTCAAGTTGTAACCTTTATGCCAAATGAAGGTCCTGATGATCTATACGCTAAGTTTAATAACGCTGTTGCTGCATTTGACGCAGAAGATGAGGTTCTAGTTCTGGCTGACCTTTGGAGTGGATCTCCATTTAACCAAGCTAGTCGCGTGATGGGAGAAAATCCTGAGCGTAAGTTTGCCATCATCACAGGACTGAACTTACCGATGTTAATTCAAGCCTACACAGAGCGCCTCATGGACGCTGCTGCAGGTGTAGAAAAAGTCGCTGCGAATATTATTAAAGAAGCCAAAGATGGCATCAAAGCTCTTCCAGAAGAGCTAAACCCAGTTGAGGAAGTAGCAAGCGCTGCAGCTGCTCCAGTTGCCCAAGCTGCTATTCCAGAAGGAACTGTCATCGGAGACGGTAAACTCAAAATCAACCTTGCCCGTCTAGACACTCGTTTACTTCACGGTCAGGTTGCAACTGCTTGGACTCCAGATTCAAAAGCAGACCGTATCATCGTTGCTTCAGATAACGTAGCTAAAGACGAATTACGTAAAGAATTGATTAAACAAGCAGCTCCAGGTAAAGTGAAAGCAAACGTTGTTCCTATCCAAAAACTAATCGACGTTGCAAAAGATCCTCGCTTCGGAGGAACACATGCCCTTATCTTGTTTGAAACACCTCAAGATGCCCTTCGTGCTATCGAAGGTGGCGTGCCAATCAAAACTCTTAATGTTGGATCAATGGCTCACTCAACTGGTAAAACAATGGTTAACAACGTTTTGTCTATGGATAAAGAAGACGTTGCTACATTTGAAAAAATGCGTGACCTTGGTGTTGAATTTGATGTACGTAAAGTACCAAACGACACGAAAAAAGATTTGTTTGACTTGATCAACAAAGCAAACGTGCAATAATCGATTTTATGAAAGGATTTTAAAGATGTCTATTATTTCTATGGTTTTAGTAGTCGTTGTAGCCTTCCTAGCAGGTCTTGAAGGTATCCTCGACCAGTTCCAATTCCATCAACCAATCGTAGCTTGTACCCTTATCGGTCTTGTTACTGGTAACCTTGAAGCAGGGATTATCCTTGGTGGTTCTCTTCAAATGATCGCCCTTGGTTGGGCTAACATCGGAGCTGCCGTAGCTCCTGACGCTGCTCTTGCTTCTGTTGCTGCTGCCATTATCATGGTTCTTGGTGGCGACTTTACTAAGACAGGTATCGGTGTTGCCCAAGCGGTTGCTATCCCTCTTGCAGTTGCTGGTCTATTCTTGACTATGATTGTCCGTACACTCTCTGTCGGATTGGTTCACACTGCTGATGCTTCTGCTAAAAAAGGTGACTTCAAAGCAGTTGAACGTGCTCACTTTGTCGCACTTCTTCTTCAAGGTCTTCGTATTGCAGTCCCTGCAGCACTCCTTCTAATGGTACCAACTGAAACCGTACAAAGCATTCTAAATGCTATGCCTGATTGGCTCAAAGATGGTATGGCTATCGGTGGTGGTATGGTCGTTGCCGTTGGTTACGCTATGGTTATCAACATGATGGCAACTCGTGAAGTATGGCCATTCTTCGCTATCGGTTTCGTGCTTGCTGCCGTGTCAGATATTACTCTAATCGGATTTGGTGCTATCGGTGTTGCTATCGCTCTTATCTACCTTCACCTTTCTAAAACTGGTGGAAATGGTGGCGGAGGAGCCGCAACTTCTAACGACCCAATCGGCGATATCCTAGAAGACTACTAAGATAAGAAAGGACTGAAAACATCATGACTGAAAAACTTCAATTAACTAAATCAGATCGTAAAAAAGTTTGGTGGCGTTCAACTTTCTTACAAGGTTCTTGGAACTATGAACGTATGCAAAACTTGGGTTGGGCTTACTCATTAATTCCAGCTCTTAAAAAACTTTACACTAAAAAAGAAGATCAAATCGCTGCTCTTGAACGCCATCTTGAGTTCTTCAACACTCACCCATACGTAGCCGCTCCAATCATGGGGGTTACTCTTGCACTTGAAGAAGAACGTGCTAACGGTGTTGAAATCGATGACGCTGCTATCCAAGGGGTTAAAATCGGTATGATGGGACCTCTTGCTGGTATCGGTGACCCAGTATTCTGGTTTACAGTACGCCCAATCCTTGGATCACTCGGTGCTTCACTTGCCCTTACTGGTAATATCTTAGGTCCAATCCTCTTCTTCGTTCTTTGGAACTTGATTCGTATGTCATTCTTGTGGTATACACAAGAGATTGGATACAAGGCTGGATCAGAAATCACTAAAGATATGTCTGGCGGTATCCTTCAAGACATCACTAAAGGAGCTTCTATCCTTGGTATGTTCATTCTTGCTGTCCTTGTTCAACGTTGGGTAAATATTAAATTTGCTTTCGATGTTGCCAAAGTTCAACTAGATGAAAAGGCTTATATCCATTGGGATAAATTGCCAGAAGGATCTAAAGGTATCCAAGAAGCATTCGCACAAGTAGGACAAGGATTGTCTCAAACGTCTGAAAAAGTTACTACTTTCCAACAAAACTTGGATATGTTGATTCCTGGACTATCAGGACTACTCCTTACTTTCCTTTGCATGTACTTGCTTAAGAAAAAAGTATCTCCAATCACTATTATCCTTGCACTCTTCGCAGTGGGTATTGTGGCACATGTTCTTCACATCATGTAATCAAGCAACTTAAAAGGAATCAGGTTCTAAAATCTGATTCCTTTTTTCTATACTTTTATTCGGCCAAGGCCCCCATTGGATCCCATGGTGCGAGTACAATTGGTTCTGCTTCATAGGCAGCTTGTTCTTCTGCTGTCAGCAATTCTTTGCGGACAACGATTTGATATGTGTATTCGTCCATCCAAGCGTCTGAGGCAACAAAGTAACCATCTGTACCGACCTTGTCTCCCCATGAGTTTTCAACCTTCCACTTGGTTGACTTACCATTTTCGTCCAAGTCAACACCTGTCAAGACCATGGCGTGGGTCATCAAGCTTTCACTATAGTCCAAACGTCCAGCCTTGTCTTGAGTAAGTTTAATGTCCATGCTTGATTCAAAGTCATAAACATCTGTCGCAAGGATGCCAGCCTTACGGTTGCTGAGCTGGCCGACATCAGAACCAAACCAAACAGTCTCACCTGCTTGCATTTGGGCAATCGCCAATTCTTTCAAGCGCTCCATTGGAACGTTGATGTAGCGAACTGCACGGCTACCAACCACATTCCCCAACATCTCAACTGTGTAAGATTTTCCGTAAGGTTTATCAGCAGTTGGAGCATTGATAACAGAAACGTAGTCTTCTAAAGGAAGATTGACATATTTCTTGTAAAACTCTTGTGGTGTGATTCCTTTTTCACTTTTGTAGTTGTTATCTTTATCGCGATAAGCAAAGTCAAACTTGCGTGGTGGAAGTCCTAAAGACATGGCGAGGAAGTTAAATATCTCTTGCAAGAGGTCTTCTTTCTTAGCTTGAACAGTCGCTTGGTCTGCGCCAGAAGCTAGTAAGTCACGCAAGATTTGAGCATCTTGACGAAGCAATTTATTAAGAATGGCATTTAGCTCACGACTGCTGCTAGAGGAAACAGACTCAGGGTAAACTGACTTAGGAACGACACCGTATTTCTCAAAGAGTGCAACGACCATATCCCATTGACCGCCATCTTGTTGTGGAGTTTGAAGTAGGAATTTAACCTTACGGCTAGTTAGGTCTTGGTCTGCAGTCGCAATGACTTGCTCTAAGAACCAGTTTGATTTCTCATACTTGTCCCAGAAGAATGTGTGGGCCTGTGACAACTCAAAATTTTCCAGTTTGTATTGTGAGATGAGCTTGTGGCGGAAGGTGTTGAGAGCCGCAAACATCCAGCAACGACCAGATGCTTTCTGGTTAGTTACCTTGTCCTTGGTCAAATCCAATGAGAAAACAGGTGTGTTATCTACATGGCTTTGGCGACGTTCTAGAGCTGCAAAAATTCCATTGTGACTAGCAGCATTTTCAATCGCTTGGTATTTTACATTTGCTTCATAATTGGCAAATAGTTTATCAGTAAATGATTCTTGAATCGCGTTCATAGATTCCTCCTTTTATTCTACAGTCTATTATAACGCTTTTTACAAAGGAAGCAACTGAAAAACATAAAAGGCAAGGACATTGTCTCTTACCTTTTTCAAATATAAACTAAATTAAGCAATACTAGCAAGGAGAATTTCTAACTCTTCCTTGGTCAAGCGACGCCATTCCCCTCGTTGTAAGTTCTCATCCAAGACTAAAGTTCCCATAGTCAAACGCTGTAGGTCTACTACTTCCTTGCCACAGTAGGCCACCATACGCTTGACCTGATGAAACTTCCCTTCTGCAATAGTCACACGGATTTGACTCTGATTCTTTTCTGCATCTGTAGAAAGAATCTCCAGTTTAGCAGGCTGACAAGTAAAGTCTTTGAGAGGAATACCATCAGCAAATATCTCCACATCTTCTTGGGCCATAATTCCCTTGACCTGAGCCAGATAAGTCTTGTCCACATGACGCTTGGGTGAAAGAAGAGCATGGGCAAGCTTGCCGTCATTGGTCAAGAGCAAAAGACCATGCGTGTCAATATCCAAGCGTCCTACTGGGAAAACTTCCTTGCTCCGAGCAATATCATCCAGCAAGTCCAACACCGTTCTGTGCTTAGGATCCTCAGTCGCTGAGATAACTCCTTGAGGCTTGTTCATCATATAGTAGACAAACTCTTCATACTCCAACACTTGCCCATCAAAGCGAATATCATCTCTTTCTTCATCAATCTGCAATTTAGCTGATTTCTCTTTTTTACCATTTACCGTCACGCGCCCAGCCTTAAGCATGTTTTTGACCTCTGTCCGACTCCCTACAGCGCAGTCAACTAAAAATTTATCCAATCTCATAGAACTATTATATCATATCAAAAGGAGGCTGGTACAATGACCAACCTCCTTTTCGTTTCATACTCTTCAAAAATCTCTTCAAACCACGTCAACGTCGCCTTGCCGTATGTATGGTTACTGACTTCGTCAGTTCTATCTGCAACCTCAAAACAGTGTTTTGAGCTGGCTTCGTCAGTTCTATCTACAACCTCAAAACAGTGCTTTGAGCAACCTGCGGCTAGTTTCCTAGTTTGCTCTGTGATTTTCATTGAGTATCAGATTTAAGAAATTAACTTCCTCGTCTCCAAAAAATCGCTAAGACAATCATGGAACCTAGTACTGCCGGAATAATGGCAGTTCCTGCTATTATCGGTCCCCAAGTCCCAAAAAGCAAGTGGCCTATAAAGGCACCAATCCATCCGAGAAACATTTTTCCAAAACATCCCATGCGTTCTCCACGATTGGTCAGAGTACCTGCTAAAAATCCCACTAGGAGACCAACGAACATACTTCCTAACATATTATCTCCTTAATTTGCCCAATCTCCGTTACGGAAGAGTGGTACACGCGTCCCATCATCACGGATACCATCGATATCCATTTGGTTAGAACCAATCATAAAGTCTACGTGAACATCTGAACGGTTAAGCCCCGCAGCTTCAAGCTCCTCTTCACTCATCTCCGCTCCACCAACAACGCTAGTTGCATAGGCTGCACCGATAGCCAAGTGATTTGACGCATTTTCATCGAAAAGGGTGTTAAAGAAGGTAATGCCTGACTGAGAAATTGGGCTTGGATCTGGTACCAAGGCACATTCACCCAAGGCACGCGCACCCGCATTTTCAAAGACAAGGTCTTTCATGACCTGATCGCCTTTTTCTGCAGTGATATCCACAATTTGTCCATCCTTAAAGGTCACCTTAATACCTTCAATAATGTTTCCGTTATAACTAAGCGGTTTTGTAGACGTTACATAACCATCTGCACGACGGAAATCAGGCGCTGTGAAGACTTCCTCTGTCGGCATATTTGGCAAGAATCCTTCGCCCTGCGCATTGATAGCACCAGCTGATTCCCAAACATGGTTCTTCGGCAAACCAAGTGTCAAATCTGTCCCTGGAGCTGTGTAGTGAAGAGCTGAAAATTGCTCTTTATTGAGCATATCGGCCTTGCTCTTGAGGATAGCTGCATGCTCTTCCCAAGCCTTAACAGGATCTGCTTCGTAGACACGACAAGTTTTGAAGATTTGGTCCCAAAGGAGATCGACTGCTTCTTCGTCGCTCGCAGCATTTGGAAAGACTTTCTTAGCCCACTCAAGTCCAGCAGCGGCTGCTACCGTCCAGCTAACCTTGTTGGATTGAGTTGCGATACGCATTGGCTTCATGGCAAGTCCCATAGCTTTAGCAGAAGCTGATAGCTTGTCAGCATCCACACCGTTCAAAGCACCTGGATCAGATGAACGAACTCCAAGACGGCTAGCCTTGTTCTCCAAAAGATAGTTCATCTCAGCAATCTTGTATTCTGGCACATTGTCCAAACGCTCCATCGGCGCATGGAGGAATTTCTCACGGTTAATGACATCATCTGTCCACTGAACGATAACCTCATGCGCACCCAAGGCATAGGCTTCTTTGACGATTAGGTGAGCTAACTCACGTTGCTCCACATCGATAGAGAGAGCCAAGGTATGACCAGGTTGCACATTGATTCCGTTTGCAACCAAAAGCTTAGCGTATTTTTCTAGATTTTCTTTAAAATTTGGTAAAACCATGTAATTTTCTCTTTTCTATTTTTATTTTTCTTTCAAAGCAGAGAATAATCCTGCTAAAGCAATGGCACCTGACAAGAGTGCTGTTGATAGAAGAATTGTCTGATCAGCAAGTTCTAATTGATATTCAAATACCTTCTCAGCCGGCTTATCTTCCGCAAAAATTCTTAGTTTCATGAAATATCCTCCCTTACTAGTATATCACATATATTGGTATTTTAAAAAACAAGCTTACTGAAGCTTGTTTTAATTAGCTATTACAAAAATTTTGTACATATCTTTCCACTTCTTTTTCCATAGATTGAATCTCACCAATATCCCATCTATTTTTTTTAGAAGTTATCTCTGCCATCATCTGTAATTTTAAACTCTGGCGATGGAATATATCTTCTTTTTCCCATTGTTTTAATTTAGCTTCTGGATAGGAGTTGCCAAACCTGGAGTTCTGACTATCGGTAATAATACAAAGGTTGCCAAAGGAATGTAAAAACTCAGCAGGTAATTGGCTCTCTCCATCATGTCCATTTGGATTCTGAGGATACCAATGTTCTACGGAGCGACGATAAGCAAATTTAAAATCTTTAAACTCAATATCGTAATCTTTCTTCAATTCTTCACGATTTTTCCATAAAACATAATCTACAAAGTTAAAAGCGTAAACAGGAATTGCCCCATATTTTTTGATACTTTTATCTTCGGTAAACAATCTTTCCTCAGCATATCTCACTGCCATTTTTTCAAGAAAATCCTTAAACTGACTAGCAAATTCTGTTTGATTTAGCTCTTCAATATGGTTAAAGAGGAATTGCAAGATTTCATATAACCAACGACTGTCACGATTAGCAGTAAAGGTCACAGCAAACATGGATTGGAGGAGAATAATGTTTTTGTTTAAATTGTCAAAAGTATTGTTTTGATAATTAATTCGAACATATTTCCATCCTCTATTTTCATTTCGTTGATATGTCTCATACTGACCTCGTTTGATTTGCCATTCGGTTTCATTTTCTAATTGGACACTTTTTACGATAAACGTATCAAATATATGCTTCATAGTCAGAAGTAGTTGCCCAAATTGTTGGACCCATTCTCTATCTCGTCGTTCAATTTCAAAAATTTTCAATAATTTTTTATCATCAAATGTAGTTTCATCATTTCCTTCCATGATGAAAAAAACTTGAAGCAAAAATGTTGGAAAATCAATTACAGTCGTATAATTTGAAATATCTACTCCATTATTTACTAAGCTACTACTTTCATATTTTGTCTGAATAATTGCATCTAGTAAACTTCGTTGCTCAATTTTTTTTACTCTTATTTTCTCAAATACACTTTCCAATTTGAAGTTAGTAAATTCTTTACCAAAAATTTTCTCCCCCTCTTCATCAGAATTGTTTGGTCTACTTCGGATTTGAAAAGTTTTTATTACCGGCTTATCAAATTCTGCACAGGCGTCCCAAATTCTCGCAAATTTTTGTGCCATTTCTTGATCTTCACCAAATTTAGACATCATTTGTGCCTTAAGAATCTCATGAGCCTCTAGTTGTTCTCCTCGAGAGTTGAAACGTTCGAAATAAAGATTCAAATCTAAATCTTCAGGAAGTATACTCCGAAAAATGATGACCTTATCAAAAAGATAATCAACGAAAGACTGAGGATTAAGCTGGCGCTCCTCTAGCACTTTTTTCAATGCGTCTCTAGCATGTCTGTAGCCTCTAGTCAGCTCATTTTCATCTCCCTCTAAAATTTTTTTCTTGGCAAATAGATCTTGAATATTCTTATTTGATTTCTTCCTAGCTGGAAAGGTAAGCTTGACAGCTTTCAATCTATCAAAACCAAACTCATGCTTCAAAGCTAAGGCAATCAAATTAAGGGCTGTTGTTCGTTGTTGCCCATCTATGATTTTGAAAAGGTCATTCTCTTTATTAACGACTAATGTTCCAATATAGTAATTGTAATTATCTCTATTTTCTTGAAAAGCATCTGCTACGTCGTTCAATAACTGTTCAATTTCATCATAAGTCCAAGCAAAATTTCTCTGATAAAGAGGAATAGCATAGGTATCTTCATTTAACAAACGATTAACTGATAAGCTTATATGTGTTTCTACCATTTATCTTTTTCCTCTTCTATAATCTTGTCCACAGTATAATTTTCAAATAATTCTCTATCTATCTTGATCATGAAATCATTCGGAGTAACAGCATGGGATAAAAGTTGAAATAGCTTTTGAGCCTCTTTTTGTCTAAAACTTCCACCAGCGGCGTATTTCCCTACCGTTGCATCATATATAGCTTTAGACTTAACTCGAGGGTAATAAGACCAAATAAACAAGGTCTCTACTATCTCCTTTGATAGCTCCTCTTT
Source organism: Streptococcus mitis (assembly GCF_047464945.1). Taxonomy (GTDB): domain Bacteria; phylum Bacillota; class Bacilli; order Lactobacillales; family Streptococcaceae; genus Streptococcus; species Streptococcus mitis_EA. The sequence continues at coordinate 38,926 of NZ_JASHAX010000011.1, forward strand.
TCCAAATCTATCTGCGAAAAGCGAGCAAATATTTAGGAATATATTGTGACACTTGAGGTAGCGTCCTTTTGAGCTATTGTAAATGTTTAACATACCTTCTGGGTAAGCCAAATTTTGTTCTTCCTTCTCTGACTCATTAGAGAATCCTAACTTTTTATTTAAAAATTTTTTATGAACTCTAATAGTTTCATGAGCAGATTCAATATACTCAAAAAATTTACTTCCATCAATGATTGGCATAGTAATGGACATAGGGAGCTTTTCAATATGACGATACAATTCTAAGTATGGAAAGTTCTGATTCAAATCAACGCCTTTAAAATCGTCAATAAAATCCTCTGTAAAACGGAGATAAGATCCATAACGCTTGTTTGTCAATCCTGTCTCTCCTCGCGACCAACGTCTCATACGAAAAAGATGTTTATCAAATAACTCTTTGAGACTTAAATCTTTATCTTCTACAAATTGCTCCCACTTTTCCACAATTCTTTCATCTTCGGAATCTTGCTTGCGAAGATGATAGGCTTTGAGCAAATCATGAGGTTCTAAAGATTTTCCACGATTATTCTGAGAATCAAATAACTGAAAGGCTTCAGATAATCGTTTCTTTGGCATAGTAATCACGGAGACAGAACAATTTTCCAATAAAAAATTGCAAATATCTTTTGCCTGATTTTCGCCAACCAATTGAGTCAAATTTTCCCACTCATTATAATTTTCACTCGCATGATAGCAAGATAGCTCTCCAAATACAGCAGCACTCAGCAGTTGCTTAGCACCCTTATAATTCTCTAATCTATCTAATAAATGAAGAAACAAGGAAATTGAAATTAGCCGTTGCTGTCCATCGACAATATCATATCCATCATTTTCATGTAAGATAACGGAACCAATCTGATATTCCTTTTTCCCCATAGCATCTCGTAAATCATAAAAAAGATTACGGATATGTTTTCTGTTCCATTTATAAGGTCTTTGATAAGAAGGAATCCGCAAATTCCCTTCTTTCAATAGTTCTCCAACCTTTTTAGAAGTAAATTGAATAGTCATTTTATCCTCATCTATTATATTTATCTAGCATTTCTTGAACTGTTTGCTTCATATCCTCCACTAAAATCCGAGGAGACAAAACAGTAACTGCTTCCCCTTGCCCCAACAACCAGCGTTTAAGCCCCGGTGTATGCTGACTCTCAAACTTAAAATGAGTCCAGTCGCCATTTTTCCCAACTGTTTTTGCATTTGGAAATTGATCCATCACAATCGTCGGATCGTACAAATACTCGATTTCAATACTGATTTTCTTCCCGATAAAAGCATCTACTCTCTCGTTACGAATGTCGCCATCTCTAAATTTATCTCGATAAGAAATAGAGGGTTTCTCTATATCACTAAGAGACCATGACTCGATACGGTCTACTCTTAAAGTAATATAAGTAGCATGTTTCAACTGGTAGACAACTAGATAGAAATAATGACTATCATAATAAAGAGAGACTGGCAAAACAGTCTGCCTCTTAGAAGATTCAGAATAAGGTTTTTGATAGATAATATCTAGAACCTGTTCATGCAAAATAGCTTCTGATAAATTCCAAATTTTCTCTATTCTATTTTGTTGATCCGTTAAGGGAGCATAGTTCAGCTTTTCACTTCCAATAATCTGCTCGATTTCTTTCCGATCATCACGGGGAACTAAGACCAGTAAATTATGTAGTAAACTAGCAATTTCTGGTCTATTCAGTGCTCGATTTTCCAATAAAATCTTTGAAATAACGAGAATATCCTTTTTATTAAAAACTGACTTACTTGCTAAACAATACTTATTCGTTTTACGGTTATAAAGCAAATCTCCACTATAACTGGTGTGACTAGATAAAATATCACGGAGTAGCGAAAAATCTCTCTGTATCGTCTTTTCACTAACCTCAAATTCCTGAGCCAGTTGCTTTTTTCCTAACGGAGTCCCAAACTGTAAACGTAAAAAAATCGTTAGCAGTCTCTCTTGATCATTCATTTCCAGTCCTTCTACATATTATTCAAACAATACTATTTCCAGTACATTATTATCACTTCTATAGTCTAACTAGCACTTTATATTCAAAACGATTAAAGCAAAATAAACTAGCCCTTAGATGATTTCAACTGTACCACTATGCCAGATTCGAAGAACTCAACTACGGATTCAGGCATATTTTTTAAGTCTTCGGGTAAGCAGTCTGAATATACAATGAAGAGTTTGTTTCTTTTCTTACTCTCTTTGAATCGCTGCATCCAGTATTCCTGTACCCTTTGATCAGCCTCTCCCAAAAATTGAACTCCATTCAGAAAAAGCCAATCATACTCTGTATACTCCATTTGCAGTTTTATCCATTGACTATCTTTAGAAGAAATCAAATTATCTCTCACTCGATAATATGCAAGTGATGCTATTGGAGTAGCAGGTTTTATTTTAGTTAACGTATAATAAAACAAATGCCATCTATCAGTCTCTGAAATACCGCAAATGTAAATACATTGAGAATCTTCTTTTAAGTCTATTTGTGGGAATCCGGTCCAATCATTCCCATCATCTTTCAAGCCTTTTTCAAAATTATAAATTTCCTCTTCAATTGACACATTAGAATTTAAAATTTCTTGATTCACCATATTATACTCTCTTTTCTATTATTTTTAAGAGAATTATAACAAATCAAGTGGACATATTTTGTCCACTTGATCAAAATAAGCAATTTTTTAAAACAATTCATCAAACAAACTCAACTGGTTATCCTCTGGCATATTGCCGAGGATGCCCATTTCGTCCATCTTTTCAACCAAGGTTGATGAAAGCCCTCCACGCTTACGCAATTCTGTTTTAGAAAGAAATTCTCCTTCTTCACGTGCTCGTACCAACTGCTTGGCAACGTTCTCTCCCAGACCATCCATAGCAACAAATGGCGGAATGAGGGTATCCCCATCGATGAGGAACTCTGTCGCCTGACTACGGTAGAGGTCTAATTTGCCAAACTTGAAACCACGTTCCCACATTTCATTGACGATTTCAAGAGTTGTATAGAGGTCAATTTCCACATTAGAGGCCTCATTGTTCTTCCGTTTTTCAGCGATTTCTTCCATTCTGCGTTTGATGGCCTCCAAGCCCGCACCCATGGTCTTGATATCAAAAGCCTTAGCACGGATTGAGAAGTAAGCACAGTAGTAATAAATAGGATGGTGAACCTTGAAGTAGGCCACACGCAAGGCCATCATAACGTAGGCTGCCGCGTGGGCTTTAGGGAACATGTACTTAATTTTCCCACAGGACTCGATATACCACTCTGGCACCTTATTGGCCTTCATTGCTTCGATATAGCCATTTCGCTCCTCTTCGGAAATCTTGAGCCACAATCCCTTACGTACCCGTTCCATGATGGTAAAGGCCATCTTAGGTTCGAGACCAGCATGCATGAGGTAAACCATGATGTCGTCCCGACAACCGATAACGGTTGATAGGTCCGCAATTCCCTGTTTAATCAAATCTTGGGCATTGCCCAGCCAAACGTCGGTACCGTGGGACAATCCAGACAACTGTAGCAACTCAGCAAAGGTCGTCGGATGGGTTTCATCGACCATCCCACGCACAAAGTTGGTTCCAAACTCTGGAATCCCCAACATACCCGTAGGCGTTCCGATTTGCTCAGGTGTTACCCCAAGTACATCAGTACCAGAAAAGAGAGCCATCACACCTTCGTCATCCATAGGGATTTCATTAGGATCAATCCCAGACAAATCCTGAAGTTTCCGAATCATGGTCGGATCATCATGTCCCAGTACATCTAGTTTAAGGACATTTTCATCGATATCGTGGAAGTTAAAGTGAGTGGTCTGCCATTCAGCCGTCACATCATCCGCTGGATACTGGACAGGCGTAAAATCGTAGACATCCATGTAGTTCGGAATAACAACGATTCCCCCTGGGTGTTGTCCAGTTGTTCGTTTAACCCCAGTAGCTCCCTGGGCTAAACGCTCCACCTCTGCAGCACGATAAAATTTCCCATAATCTCTCTCGTAACCCTTGACAAAGCCATAGGCTATCTTAGCTTTCACCGCACCTACCGTTCCTGCACGGAAGGCATATTCCTCACCAAAGATATCACGCACATCCAAGTGGGCACTAGGCTGATCTTCACCCGAAAAGTTCAAGTCAATATCGGGTACCTTATCCCCATCAAAACCAAGGAAAGTCTCGAAAGGAATATCCTGTCCGTTTTTGCTGAGTTTGTGACCACATTTAGGACAGTCCTTATTGGGCATATCAAAACCTGAACCGTAAGATCCATCGGTAATAAACTCACTGTACTGACACTGACCACAGACATAGTGAGGAGAGAGAGGATTGACCTCTGTAATCCCAATCATGGTCGCAACGAAACTAGATCCGACAGATCCACGAGAACCCACCAAGTAACCCCGTTCATTGGAACGTTGCACCAACATCTGGGAAGCTAGGTAAATCACAGCAAATCCATTCCCCAGAATAGAAGTTAATTCCTTTTCAATTCGCAAATCAACGATATCTGGTAGCGGATTTCCATAAATCTCAAAAGCTTTCTTGTAGGTCAATTCAGCGACCGTTTCTTCAGCCTTGTCAATGAAAGGCGTATACAAGTCCCCCTTAACAACCTCAACAGGCTCAAAGGTTTCTGCCAAGGCATTGGTGTTTTCAATAACCAATTCCCGAGCTAATTTCTCTCCCAAGAAGGCAAATTCATCCAACATCTCATTGGTCGTTCGAAAATGAGCCTTGGGAAGAGGTGCTGGTTGGGCATGTTCTCCATGACCGATAGTTCGGTTAATCATCGCTCCCTGACCCAAACTACGAACGATAATTTCACGGTAAATTTCTTCTTCTGGTTCGATATAGTGGACATTCCCCGTAGCCAAAACGGGCTTGCCAAGGCGGTCTCCAACCTCTATTAAACTCTTGATAATAGTCTGGAGTTCTTCCATATCCTTGACTTGCTCCTTGGCAATCAAGGGAGCATAGATAGCTGGTGGCATGACCTCGATAAAGTCATAATACTTAGCCACCTCAACCGCTGCATCCACACCTTGGGAAACGACTGCATCAAAAACTTCGCCTTCTGCACAGGCTGATCCTAAAATCAAGCCCTCTCGATGGGCATCTAGAACCGTTCTCGGAATCCGTGGCACCCCTTCAAAGTACTTGGTATTAGACAAGGAAACCAGCTTAAAGATATTTTTTAGTCCTACCTGATTCTTGACATAGATGGTCGCATGCTTGATCCGAGCTTTTTTATAAGAATCTGGACTAATCAAATCAATGTTAAGTCTAGCTAGATCGGTCACACCATGCTTTTCTGCTACTTCTTTGATAAAAATAAAGAGCAGACGACCAGTAGCTTCCGCATCGTAATTGGCCATGTGGTGATGTTCTAAGGCCACACCAAAACGCTTGGTCAAAGGCCCCAAACCATGACGTTTATACTCAGGATAGAGATTTCTAGCAAACTCCAGCGTATCAATAACTGGCTGACTAATCTTTGGCAGACCATGACGCTCATAGTTGGCATTCATAAATCCAACGTCAAAGGTCGCATTGTGAGCAACTAGAACCGTATCCTTACAAAATTCTTGGAATTCTTGTAAAACTTGTTCTAGTGGTTTGGCATTTTTGACATGATCATCTGTAATTCCAGTCAACTCAGTAGTAAAGGCTGACAAGGGATGCCCGGGATTAATAAATTCATCAAATTCAGCAATGACATTCCCCTTGTACATCTTAGAGGCTGCAACCTGAATCAAGTCATTATAGATGGCTGATAGCCCTGTCGTTTCCACGTCAAAGACCACATAGGTCGCTTCCGATAAGTCCATCTCCACTTCGTTATAGACGATAGGGACACGGTCCTCCACGATATTGGCTTCCATTCCATAGATCAGCTGGATTCCCGCTTTCTTAGCTGCCTTATAGCCGTGTGGGAAGGATTGAACATTCCCGTGGTCGGTGATAGCAACTGCTTTGTGTCCCCACTTAGCAGCTGTCGCAACGATTTCTTCTACCTCTGGCAAAGCATCCATAGTCGACATGTTAGTATGAGCATGAAACTCAACCCGACGCTCACCTTCTGGCATCAAATCCTTCCGCTCATAGTGAACAACTTCCTGCACATCCTGCACATTCATAGTCAAATCGCGTGTGAAGTTATTCATCTCCACATTCCCACGCACTCGGAGCCAAGAATTTTTCTTGATGAGATCAAACTTCTGAGCCTCTTCCTCGTTCTTAACCCACTTTTGCATAGAAAAACTTGAAGTATAGTCCGTCATTTTAAAATTGATTAAAACACGCCCTGTTCTGGTCACTTTTTGCTCCACATCAAACACAACCCCTTCAAAGACCAGACGATTTTCCTCCGTCGTCACTTCGATCATAGGAGTAATCTCCGCCTTGTCCAGCTTGGGTTTGGCTGCAGCTTTTTTTGCTTGAAAATCAAAGGCTGGTTTCTCTTCTGCTGGAGGAGGTGCCATCTGTTCCAGTTGCTCCATAGCACGGAGCGCTTCCTCATTGGCAGCTTGAACAATCTGCTCATTTTCCGCATGAAAGGCCTCTTCCTGCTCTTGAGTCAGGACATCATTCTTCTCTACTTGACAAATAAAAGTTGGAAAACCAAACTTTTTAAGTTGTTTGGCTAAATTAGGAAGATGATTCTTCTTAAAATGTTCCTTATCAATCGCCTCTGAACCTTCAATAAAGAGTTGATTGCCCTCAGCACGAACTTGCAAATTCTGATAAAGGGACTTAAAACCTTGACTAGCACATGGCCCCTCAGAGAAAGCCTCTCTATAGTAGGACTGTAAGAGTTGGTTTGAAAATTCTTGAGACAGAACCTTGATTTCGAAAACAGCTTTATTGCCTGTCTTAGAAAATTCTTCCCTCAAACCTTTCTTTAATTCTAAAAAAATTTCAATCGGTAAAATATTAGAAAATACGAAATGAAACTCCCATACCTTACTAATTTTATGAACTACAACTCGCTCAATATCAGCATGTGATAAAGCAGATGCCTGTCTCATTTCATCAGGCATCCCCAGTTGATTCATCAAAATTTCAAAACTATTTGACATTCATTTTCCTCACATTATTCTCCTACTATTTTACCATATTTAGAGGTATTTTCTAAAGACAAAAGGAAGCCACCAAGTGACTTCCTTCTAGAGTGAGGACTGATTAATCTTCACCTTTGTTTTTCTTAATGATTTCTTCTTGTACTGACTTAGGTACATCTTCGTAGTGGTCAAATACCATCATGAATGTACCACGTCCTTGAGATGCAGAACGAAGAACTGTTGCGTAACCGAACATTTCGGCAAGTGGAACGTAAGCACGAACGATTTGGCTGTTACCGTGTGCTTCCATACCATCTACACGTCCACGACGAGCAGTTACGTGACCCATAACATCACCAAGGTTTTCTTCTGGAACAGTGATTGTTACAAGCATCATTGGCTCAAGGATAGCTGGTTGTGCTGATTTAGCAGCTTCTTTAAGGGCAAGTGAAGCCGCAATCTTGAAGGCAGTTTCAGATGAGTCGACATCGTGGTATGAACCATCGTAAAGTTTAGCTTTAACGTCAACCATTGGGTAACCCGCAAGAACACCATTAGCCATAGATTCTACCAAACCTTTTTCAACCGCTGGGATAAATTCACGAGGAACCACACCACCGACGATTGCGTTTTCGAATTCGAATCCTTTACCTTCTTCGTTTGGAGTAAATTCAATCCATACATCACCAAATTGACCTTTACCACCAGATTGACGTTTGAAGAATCCACGTGCTTGAGTAGAAGCGCGGAATGTTTCACGGTAAGATACTTGAGGAGCACCTACGTTTGCTTCAACTTTGAACTCACGACGCATACGGTCAACAAGGACATCAAGGTGAAGCTCACCCATACCAGAGATAACTGTTTCACCAGTTTCAACGTTTGTTTCAACGCGGAATGTTGGATCTTCTTCAGCCAATTTTTGAAGGGCGATACCCATCTTATCTTGGTCAGCTTTAGATTTTGGCTCAACCATCAATTGGATAACTGGTTCTGGAACATTGATTGACTCAAGGATGATTTTAGATTTTTCATCTGTCAATGAGTCACCAGTAGTAGTATCTTTCAAACCAACGGCAGCAGCGATATCACCTGAGTAAACAGTGTCAATTTCTTGACGGCTGTTAGCGTGCATTTGAAGGATACGTCCGATACGTTCACGTTTACCTTTAGAAGTGTTCAATACGTAAGAACCTGATTGAAGAACACCTGAGTAAACACGGAAGAATGTCAAACGACCTACGAATGGGTCTGTCATGATCTTGAAGGCAAGAGCTGCAAATGGCTCTTCATCAGATGCTGGACGAGTTTCTTCAGCGTCTGTATCTGGGTTAATACCTTTGATAGCTGGGATGTCAAGTGGGCTTGGAAGGTAGTCAATAACCGCATCAAGCATCAATTGAACACCTTTGTTCTTGAAGGCAGAACCACACAATACTGGGAAGAATTCAACGTTGATAGTCGCTTTACGGATACCAGCTTTCAATTCTTCGTTAGTGATTTCTTCACCTTCGAGGTATTTCATCATCAATTCTTCATCAGTTTCAGCAACTGCTTCAACCAATTTTTCACGGTATTCTTGTGCTTGGTCAAGGTATTCAGCTGGAATATCTTCTTCAAGGATATCTGTACCAAGGTCGTTAGTATAGATTTCAGCTTTCATCTTGATCAAGTCGATGATCCCACGGAAGTCATCTTCAGAACCGATTGGCAATTGGATTGGGTGTGCATTTGCTTGAAGACGATCGTGAAGTGTGCTTACAGAGTAAAGGAAGTCAGCACCGATTTTGTCCATTTTGTTGGCAAATACGATACGTGGAACTCCGTACTCAGTTGCTTGACGCCAAACTGTTTCAGTTTGAGGCTCAACACCTGATTGTGAGTCAAGAACGGTAACAGCACCATCCAATACACGAAGAGAACGTTGTACTTCGATTGTGAAGTCCACGTGTCCTGGTGTGTCGATGATGTTTACGCGGTGGTTGTTCCATTGAGCTGTTGTCGCAGCAGATGTGATAGTGATACCACGTTCTTGCTCTTGCTCCATCCAGTCCATTTGTGACGCACCTTCGTGAGTTTCACCGATTTTGTGGATTTTACCAGTGTAGTAAAGAATACGCTCAGTAGTTGTTGTTTTACCAGCATCGACGTGAGCCATGATACCGATATTACGAGTTTTTTCAAGTGAAAATTCGCGTGCCATGAGGTTTATTTCTCCTATTTATTTTTGATTTCTATTCTATTATAACACGATTTTAATAAAAACGGATAGGCAGGACCTACCCGTTCTCAATGTTTTCATGCTATTGTTGGTTTCAACTTACAAGCTGTAAGTTGAGTTGTAGCTAAGGGCTGATTGAGCTCAATTGAACTCAGGCTAAAAGCCCAAGTTAGTTGAGTTGAGCTCAAGCTAAAAGTCTGGAGAAAAAGATGAATCTCATTGGTTGCAATCGCAACCTGCTTCGATTCCCTATTTTCTCTGAGACTTTCTTAACGCTTTCGCATCCTATATTACCAACGGAAGTGTGCGAATGCACGGTTAGCTTCAGCCATACGGTGAGTGTCTTCACGTTTCTTAACAGCTGCACCAGTGTTGTTAGCAGCATCCAAGATTTCTTTTGCAAGACGGTCTTGCATTGTGTGTTCACCACGAAGACGAGCGATTGTTACCAACCAACGAAGTCCAAGTGTTGTACGACGTTCTGGACGAACTTCAACTGGGACTTGGTAGTTAGAACCACCAACACGACGTGCACGTACTTCAAGTACAGGCATGATGTTTTCCATAGCTGTTTCAAATACTTCAAGTGCATCGTTACCAGTAGCTTCTTTGATTTGCTCAAAAGCACCGTAAACGATTGAAGCAGCTGTACCACGTTTACCATCAAGCATAACGCGGTTGATAAGACGAGTAACTAGTTGTGAATTGTAAAGCGGATCTGGCAATACGTCACGTTTTGGAGCTCTATTTTTACGACTCATTTCTCTTTATCCCCTTTCCTTATGCTTTTGGACGTTTAGTACCGTATTTAGAACGGCCTTGTTTACGATCGTTAACACCTGCAGTATCAAGTGCACCACGGACGATATGGTAACGTACCCCTGGAAGGTCTTTTACACGTCCACCACGAAGAAGAACCACGCTGTGCTCTTGCAAGTTGTGTCCGATACCTGGGATGTAGGCAGTAACTTCGATAAGGTTGCTCAAACGTACACGAGCGAATTTACGAAGGGCTGAGTTAGGTTTTTTAGGTGTCATTGTTCCAACACGAGTTGCAACACCACGTTTTTGTGGTGAAGAAACGTTTGTTTGAACTTTTTTATGACTGTTGTAACCAACGTTCAAAGCTGGTGATTTAGATTTTTCTACTTTTGATTTACGCGGTTTGCGAACCAATTGGTTAATTGTAGGCATCTACATTCTCCTGTGTTTTTTTATTTTTGGTGATGATACACTTGGTGACAGCTATCATCTGTGTGTACTTTTGCAACATTTGTCAGCACGTCCCTGTACACTCTTGAGAGACCAAAAGTAAAAAGTACCGTCTATTATTGTAACAAAATTTTCCCTTGGTTGTCAAGATTTTTTTCTTTTTTATTGTTAATTTTAGCTCTTTTGTAGTGCTCCCCCAAAAAAGAAAAAGGAGGAAACCAAGCCCTCCTCTAGTTACAAAATTATTTGGTTTGATTGAATAATTTCAATTTTAGCACATAATGGTTTTCTAGATATGATAGTATCACAACCAACCAGATTCTTTCGCGATATTAGCTGCCTCTGTTCGATTACCAGCATCTAATTTAGAAAGAATATTGGTAACATAGTTTCGGACTGTTCCGTTGGATAGATAAAGTTTGTCTGCAATTTCTTGGTTAGAGAAACCTTGAGCAATTCCCTTTAAAACTGCGATTTCTTGCTCTGTTAATGGATTGGGATGCGTCATCACCACTTCCATCAATTCAGGCGAATACTCCTTGCGCCCTTCGAGGACAGTGTGCAAGGTTTGCATGAGGTCTGCAATGTTTCTTTCTTTTAATACATAAGCATCTACTCCATCCTTGACCGCACGTTCAAAATACCCAGGACGCTTGAAGGTCGTCACCACAACCACCTTTGTTTCAAGCTTTTCTGCTCGTATCCACTCCAAGACTTCAAGACCTGTCTTAACAGGCATTTCTACGTCAAGGATGGCGATATCTATAGACTCCTTTTCAAATAGTTGGATTGCTTCTTGCCCATTCTTGGCTTGAAAGACAGACTCTACATCCGGTTGAAGCGTGAGCAACTGGCACATGGCATCTCGTAACATACTTTGATCTTCTGCGACTAATACTTTCATCTACTTTCTCTCCTTATAGGGTAGTCGAACCTGAACTTCTGTCGGTTCTTTCCAACTAATTACCTTTACTTCTCCCGAAAATGGAAGAACACGATCTCGAACTGTATGGAGGTCATCCCCCTTTATAGAAGCAAAGCCACAGCCATCATCTCTCACTGTTAGAATGAGTTCTTTCTCTGTCCGTTCTAATTTTAAGTAGACTTTAGAAGCTTTGGCATGTTTGATGATATTGGTCACTAATTCAAGCAAAATCATGGAAGCCGTTGACTCCAATTCCTGAGTTAAGCTAGCTGTATCTAGTTGATTAGCTATTTCCACCTCAATTCCAGCAATTTCTAACATCTTTTTCACAGTCTCTAGTTCGGATGTCAAAGTTCTAGACTTAAGATTTTCCACAATGGTTCGCACTTCACGCATTGATTCTTTGCTAATTTGCTGTATTTCTCTTAATTCCTTTTCCACCTGTGAATAAGCCTGTATTTGAAATAACTGCAAGGCTAGATCAGTTTTAACACTAATCATAGCAAAGGTATGCCCCAGACTATCATGTAAATCTTGACCGATACGACTGCGTTCATTTTCAGCAAGCAATAGATTTATCTGCGCATTTTGCTTAGCCTGAGCTTCCTTCAAATCCTCCACAATACGAATCCGAACCAAGCCAAAAGTCATTAAATCGATAAAAGTGATAATTCCAAGCAGATAGACTAGAAACTCAACTTCAACTTCCTGAAAAATCAAAAGTTGCCCCACAACAAGGACTTGAGCAAGGAGAAAAGTCCGGACATGTAAAGAATTAAAACTACGTACGCCGAAATGATAAATTAAGAGATTGGCAAGGAAAAAGAAGAACCAGATATAATTTACACCAACAAAGGCGGTATTCCCAGCTACATAGACCAGCATGAAAAACCAAAAGAATCGGGATAATCGCTGACTCTTGGTTGTTAAAACTCCTAAGTAAGCAACTACAAATAGAATATCAATCAATAAATGCCAGACAGCAAGCTCCCCAATCACTACAGGTAGGATGGGAAAAAGCATAAAAATCAAACTGGCCCAAAACATATAGTGTATGCTTTTCAGTCTTTCAAGCATTAAGCATTCTCCTTATGACCTTGAAGGTAAATGGTCAAACCAAACAAAACTGCTGAAAAAACAAGTAGATAAACTGTGGCTGATAGATTGATGCTACCCTCGTTTAAGAAGGTCTTGAGCAACTCCATCAACTGATAAGTTGGTAGACACTTCCCGATTGCTTGCATCCAGTCTGGAAATAAAGAGATGGGCATCCAGAGTCCGCCTAAAACAGCCAAGCCTAGATAGAGAAGATTGCCCACGACAGACATCAGCTGACTAGAAGGCAAGAGTGTCAAGGTCAAGCCAAGCGCTACAAAAGCTACACTTCCTACTATCAGCAAGAGCGCAGCCCCAATCCAGCTTCCTAAAGGCATATCCACATCTCTGACCAAGTGCCCAACTGAGAAAACAACCAGGATTGAGACCAGATAATCAACCATCATACTTGTTATCTTTGATAGATAATATTCTACCATATTTACCGGAGTATGGCGCAATGTTTTCTGCCAGTTGTTGATTTTATCTGTATGTAAAACAGCTGGGAATGAAAACATAGCTGTCGACATCATGGAAAAGGCTGTCATGGAGATGAGGTAATCACGCATAAAATTAGCTGGTCCACCAGGTGTGTCCTGGTACATGCCTGAAAAGAATAAATAGAAGGCTGTCGGCATCCCTACGGATAATAGATAATAGACTAATTGTCGTTTGGTCAATAGAAATTCTATCTTGTTTAGTGCGATCCATTGTTTCATCTTAGTCATCTCCCTTCTGAGTTTCTTCAAAGATTGTATCCAACAAACTACGATTATTAACTTCAATTTCTTGAATCCTACATCCTGCTTGCACTAACAGTTGCCAAAAAGCATCCGCTTCACGTGTAACTACTTGCAAAGCATCTTGTTTTTGTGACCAGTTTTCAACCAAGTTAGACTGCTCAATGACTTCCTTGTATGCTAGAGGAAGGATAAAGTGCTTTTCAATCTCCTCACTGCGCATGGCTAGAGGTGTTGTATCGCGAATCAACTCTCCCTTATTCAAGACCAAGATTCGGTCCGCTGTATGCTCTACCTCTTCGATATAATGGGAGGAATAGAGAATGGTAACTCCCTTAGCTTTTAGTTCCTGAACAATTTCCCAAAAGCGTTGACGAGTTGAAGTATCCATGGCAGCAGTTGGTTCATCTAAAAAGACAAGCTTTGGTCGCCCAATCAAGGTCAAGACAAAAGAGAATAGACGCTTTTGTCCACCTGACAATTTTTCTGCGAATTGCTCTTTTTGTTGCTGGTCAAACTGCAATAGTTGATTGATTTCCTGGTTGCTCAAGGGATTTGGGTAAATGCTTTGAAAGAAAGCAATCAACTCTTTGACCTTTAATTTCTGAACGATGACATTTTCTTGAGGGAGGTAGGATCTTGTGTAGTCTAACTTAGAGCTCGTCACTGGCAAGCCTTGGATGGATACTTGACCGCTTGTGACCAGTTTATCTCCAAGCAAACAGTCCAAGAGTGTGGTCTTCCCAGCACCATTGGGACCAATCAAGGCGACGCATTCACCTTCAGCTATCTCAAAGGAAATATCCTTCAAAATAGCCTTGCCCTTGATGATTTTATTTAAGCTTTCTACCTTAATCATGTTCATGATATTCTCCTTTCAGCCACTCCTTTCCCATAGGAAAGGCGATAAAAATCATAAATCCTAGTCCCCAGGCACCACGGATGAATTGGTGAAGGAAGGCTTGATCGAACCAACCTGTAAACATTTCTACCAACCATACCACTAGTGATAGTCCAATAAAAAGATAGAGAAATGCTTTTTTCATTTTTCAAACTCCTTTTTCACATCTGAGACTAATTTCAAACCTTCTCGGATAAGCCAGGACATCATTCCAAATCCTGCAAATAGCTCCCAAGGAAAATGATAGAAATCTTCATCCAATCCTGAGAACATGAGATAAGTCATGACTCCTGCTGCTACTAGACTCACTGCGACAATCATTTTATTTTTCATCTCTTCTTCCTCCATTTGATACTTCAATTATAGTCTTTTGAAGTTAGCGGAGCTAGAAGCTTCTGTCACTAGGAAATATGACAAATGTCATAAAAATTCTGTTCAAAACAAGCAAGATACACTATACAATAAAACACAAGTAGAAAAATCTAAGGCAGCTTCCTCAAAAGAAATATCAAACCCCATTCACACTATAATGTAAACTAATACTTACCTAAACTCGTAATAGAAGCAATTTTTATAACATTGAAACATATATTATAGGTTCAACAAAAACTCTTCTATTGCTTTATTAAGAATTAATAAGAGTTAATAAGAGTTATAAAATCTATTAAATTTCAATGTGTATAATTAACTACAGTATTTATTAAACGATTGTTATTAAAATCACTATATAAAATGAATTACTAAAATCGAAAAAAGAGGGAACCAAACTGATTCTCTCTTAATGTATATAATATCTAGTTAAATAAAAAAGATACGCTTGGTATCTCTGTACTGAATCGGGAAGACAGGATTCGAACCTGCGACACCTTGGTCCCAAACCAAGTACTCTACCAAGCTGAGCTACTTCCCGAGTTAAATAGAAAAATGCACCCTAGAGGAGTCGAACCTCTAACCGCCTGATT
>NZ_JASHAX010000012.1:0-25015 GCF_047464945.1 Streptococcus mitis
GTCGGGCTCATAACCCGAAGGTCGTAGGTTCAAATCCTGCTCCCGCAATAAGGCTCGGTAGCTCAGTTGGTAGAGCAATGGATTGAAGCTCCATGTGTCGGCGGTTCGATTCCGTCTCGCGCCATTTATATATTTTGGAAGGGTAGCGAAGAGGCTAAACGCGGCGGACTGTAAATCCGCTCCTTCGGGTTCGGGGGTTCGAATCCCTCCCCTTCCATTTTACGGGCATAGTTTAAAGGTAGAACTAAGGTCTCCAAAACCTTCAGTGTGGGTTCAATTCCTACTGCCCGTGTTAATAGAATTATGGCGGGTGTGGTGAAGTGGTTAACACACCAGATTGTGGCTCTGGCATGCGTGGGTTCGATCCCCATCACTCGCCTATTTTATATTATTGGGGTATAGCCAAGCGGTAAGGCAAGGGACTTTGACTCCCTCATGCGTTGGTTCGAATCCAGCTACCCCAGTTACTATTTGCCGGCGTGGCGGAATTGGCAGACGCGCTGGACTCAAAATCCAGTGTCCGCAAGGACGTGCCGGTTCGACCCCGGCCGCCGGTATAGTATAGAGCTAGGAACGTTGTTATTCTTCGTTCCTTTTTTGTGTTATTTTTGGTATAATAATAGTTATTCAAATTTTATTTAGATTATGAAAGTGTAGGGAAGTATGTCTCGTTCTATCGATTTATTAAAACATCGGTATTTGAAAAATATTAAAGAAAATCCTGGATTGTTTGCCGGGATTGAACTGGAATATCCTGTTGCAAATTTAGAAGGGGATGCTACAAATGTTGAAGTTATAAAAGATTTATTTCATTATTTACTTTCCGCTCTGGGTTTCACTGTAGAAAAGGTAGATGATTTTGGCAATCCTATCCAGTTAGTGGATCGGATAAGTCAGGATGCTATTTTATTTGAAGTTTCCTATACAACGATTGAGTTTGCATTTGGTAAGGCCGAAACAATTCAGGAGGTCGAAAATCGTTTTAATAATTATATGGATGTAATTCAGAGAAAATTAGGCGAATCAAATCATGCTATTGTTGGCTGTGGAATTCATCCTAACTGGGATAAAAATGAGAATTGTCCAGTGGCATATCCACGCTATCAGATGTTGATGGATTATTTGAATTTGAGTAGAAATGTTACTAAATCAGATTTACATCATTTCCCTGAATATGGGGCTTTTATCTGTGGGAGTCAGGTTCAGCTGGATATTTCAAAATCCAACTACTTACGGGTGATTAATGCTTTTACTCAAATTGAAGCGGCTAAGGCTTACTTATTTGCAAACTCTGAGTTTACAGGTGCGGATTGGGATACAAAAATCTCAAGAGATATTTTCTGGGAAGAATCTATGCATGGTATCTATCCAGAGAATGTTGGTGTCAATGCTAGCCTCTTTAAAGATGAGGATGATTTTTTTGACTATCTAGATCATTCTGCAATTTTTACTGCGGAACGTGATGGACAAACCTATTATTTTTATCCGATTCAGGCTAGGGACTATTTGGCTATGCCTGAAATCCAAGCATTTGATCTTAATGGGGAAGAGGTTCTTATTTACCCTCAAGAGAAAGACTTTGAAACTCATCGTAGTTACCAGTACCAAGACTTAACGACTCGAGGAACAGTTGAGTTTCGTAGTGTGTGTACTCAGCCTCTAGATAAAACCTTCGCTTCTGCTGCCTTTCACTTGGGATTATTAGTTAATTTAGATAAGTTAGAAGCTTACTTAGAAACAGAACCTTTCTTTAAAGAATTTGGTCGTGATTACAAGTTTTTAAGACGACAATTTTCTAAGAAAAAGCTTACAGATGAGGAGAAAACTTCGATTATAGATTTTTCAAAAGACTTACTTCTGTTAGCTGAGGAAGGACTGAAGATGAGAAATAAGCAAGAAATGAGCTATTTAGAGCCTTTGAAAGAAGAATTGGGACTATAATTTCTCTTATAAAGGGAGAATTTTCTGAAAAATCATGATATAATGGAAGAGACTATAGATAAAGGATAGAGAGTAATGACATTAGTTTATCAATCAACGCGTGATGCCAACAATACAGTAACTGCCAGTCAAGCAATTTTGCAAGGTTTGGCGACGGATGGTGGTTTGTTTACACCAGTTACTTATCCAAAGGTAGATTTGGACTTTGACAAATTGAAAGATGCTTCTTATCAGGAAGTTGCTAAGTTAGTTTTGTCAGCATTTTTAGATGACTTTACAGCTGAAGAGTTGGACTACTGTATCAACAATGCCTACGATAGTAAATTTGATACTCCATCTATTGCGCCTTTGGTGAAATTAGACGGGCAATACAACCTGGAACTCTTCCATGGTTCTACGATTGCCTTTAAGGATATGGCCTTGTCTATCTTGCCATACTTTATGACAACAGCTGCTAAGAAGCATGGTTTGGAGAACAAGATTGTCATCTTAACAGCGACATCTGGTGATACTGGGAAAGCTGCTATGGCAGGGTTTGCGGATGTTCCTGGCACTGAGATTATCGTCTTTTATCCGAAGGATGGTGTCAGCAAGGTACAAGAGTTGCAAATGACCACTCAGACTGGCGACAATACTCATGTTATCGCCATTGATGGTAACTTTGACGATGCTCAGACTAATGTGAAACATATGTTCAACGATGTGGCTCTTCGTGAGAAGTTGGCAGCCAACAAGTTGCAATTTTCATCAGCTAACTCTATGAACATTGGTCGTTTGGTACCACAAATTGTTTATTATGTTTATGCCTACGCTCAGTTGGTCAAGACTGGTGAGATTGTGGCTGGTGATAAGGTCAACTTTACCGTACCAACAGGAAACTTTGGAAATATCTTGGCTGCCTTTTATGCTAAGCAAATTGGTCTGCCAGTTGGCAAATTAATCTGTGCTTCAAATGACAACAATGTTTTGACAGACTTCTTCAAGACACGTGTTTACGACAAGAAGCGTGAGTTTAAGGTAACAACTAGTCCATCTATGGATATTTTGGTATCTTCAAACTTGGAGCGTTTGATTTTCCATCTTTTGGGTAATGATGCTGAAAAGACAGCTGAACTCATGAATACCTTGAATAGCCAAGGTCAATATGAATTGACAGACTTTGATTCAGAGATTCTTGCACTCTTTGAAGCTGAATATGCGACTGAGGAAGAAACAGCGGCAGAAATCAAGCGTGTTTATGAGTCAGATTCTTATATCGAGGATCCACATACGGCGGTTGCCTCGGCAGTTTATAAGAAATATCAAGCGGCTACTGGCGATGTGACTAAGACAGTGATTGCTTCAACAGCGAGTCCATACAAGTTCCCAGTGGTTGCAGTAGAAGCTGTAACTGGAAAATCAGGACTTGGCGACTTTGAGGCCTTGGCTCAATTACATGAAATCTCAGGCGTTGCAGTACCACCAGCAGTTGATGGGCTTGAAACAGCTCCTGTTCGTCACAAGACAACAGTGGCAGCTGTTGACATGCAAGCAGCGGTTGAGGCTTATCTAGGACTTTAAGACAGAGGGAGTAAACTCGGTTGGGAAACCAACTGAGTTTCTTTTCATCAGGAGGACGGATTGTTTAAGAAAAATAAAGACATTCTTAATATTGCCTTGCCAGCTATGGGCGAAAACTTTTTGCAGATGCTCATGGGAATGGTGGACAGTTACTTGGTAGCCCACTTGGGCTTGATAGCCATTTCGGGTGTATCAGTAGCTGGCAATATTATCACGATTTACCAGGCGATTTTCATCGCTTTGGGAGCTGCTATTTCCAGTGTTATTTCAAAAAGTTTGGGGCAGAAGGATCAATCTATGCTAGCCTATCATGTGACTGAGGCCTTGAAGATTACCTTACTATTAAGTTTCCTTTTAGGAGCTTTGTCCGTCTTCGCTGGGCAAGAGATGATAGGACTATTGGGAACGGAGAGGGCTGTAGCTGAGAGTGGAGGACTGTATCTATCTTTGGTAGGCGGTTCGATTGTTCTTTTGGGATTAATGACTAGTTTGGGAGCCTTGATTCGTGCAACTCATAATCCACGTTTGCCCCTCTATGTGAGTCTTTTATCAAATGCCTTGAATATTCTTTTTTCAAGTCTAGCTATTTTTGTTCTGGATATGGGGATAGCTGGTGTTGCTTGGGGGACAATTCTGTCTCGCTTGGTAGGTCTTGTGATTTTATGGTCGCAATTAAAGTTGCCTTTTGAGAAACCGACTTTTGGTTTAGATAAGGAACTATTGACCTTAGCTTTGCCAGCAGCAGGAGAGCGGCTTATGATGCGGGCTGGTGATGTCGTTATCATTGCCTTGATCGTTTCTTTTGGAACGGAGGCAGTTGCTGGGAATGCAGTCGGAGAAGTCTTGACCCAGTTTAACTACATGCCTGCCTTTGGCGTCGCTACGGCAACGGTCATGCTGGTAGCTCGAGCAGTTGGAGAGGATAATTGGGAAAGAGTAGCTAGTTTGAGCCAGCAAACTTTTTTGCTTTCTCTGCTTCTCATGTTGCCCTTGACGCTTAGTGTCTATGCCTTGGGCATACCACTGACTCATCTCTATACGAATGATTCTCTAGCGGTGGAGGCTAGTGTTCTAGTGACACTTTTTTCACTACTTGGTACTCCTATGACGATAGGAACAGTTATCTATACAGCAGTCTGGCAGGGTTTGGGCAATGCCCGGCTTCCCTTTTATGCGACAAGTATAGGAATGTGGTGTATCCGCATTGGAACAGGATATCTGATGGGGATTGTGCTTGGTTGGGGCTTGCCCGGCATTTGGGCCGGAACCCTTTTGGATAATGGTTTTCGTTGGTTATTTCTACGTTACCGTTACCAGCGTTATATGAGCTTGAAAGGATAGAAAATGCAAAAAATAGCTTTTATTTGGGATTTAGACGGGACTTTATTGGACTCTTACGAAGCGATTTTATCAGGGATTGAGGAGACTTTTGCTCAGTTTTCTATTCCTTATGATAAGGAGAAGGTGAGAGAGTTTATCCTCAAGTATTCTGTTCAGGATTTGCTTGTGCAGGTGGCGGAAGAGAGAAAACTGGATGTGGAAGTGCTAAATCAGGTGCGTGCCCAGAGTCTGGCTGAGAAGAATGCTCAGGTAGTCTTAATGCCAGGTGCGCGTGAGGTGTTGGGTTGGGCAGATCAAGTAGGGATTCGGAATTTTGTTTACACTCATAAGGGAGACAATGCTTTTACCATTCTAAGAGACTTGGGGTTGGAATCTTATTTTACAGAGATTTTAACCAGTCAGAGTGGCTTTGCGCGCAAGCCTAATCCGGAAGTGGCTACCTATCTGTTAGACAAGTATCAGTTGGATCCTGAGAAAACCTATTATATAGGGGATCGGACTCTGGATGTGGAATTTGCCCAGAATAGTGGGATTCAAAGTATCAACTTTTTAGAGTCGACTTATGAAGGAAATCACAGGATTCAAGCGTTAGCAGATATTTCCTGTTTTTTTAAGGCTGAGCTATAAAAAGATTGTGTCAGTCTTGTGACAGAGACCTAACAAACTATTTCAAGTAACCGAGTTTGTTACAAGGAATAGACAGTTCTGTTAAATAGGCCCGAGAGGGCTTTTTTTCTGCTTTTTTTGTGTTATGATAGACAGGTACTCATTTGAAAGGAATTTGAAAGAATGAAGAAAAGAATATTATTAGCCTCAACAGTAGCCTTGTCATTTGCCCCAGTATTGGCAACTCAAGCAGAAGAAGTTCTTTGGACTGCACGTAGTGTTGAGCAAATTCAAAATGATTTGACTAAAACGGACAACAAAACAAGTTATACCGTTCAGTATGGTGATACCTTGAGCACCATTGCAGAAGCCTTGGGTGTAGATGTCACAGTTCTTGCGAATTTGAATAAAATCACTAATATGGATCTGATTTTCCCAGAAACTGTTTTGACAACGACTGTCAATGAAGCTGAAGAAGTAACAGAAGTTGAAATCCAAACACCTCAAGCGGCTTCTAGTGAGGAAGTGACAACTGCGACAGCAGATTTGACAACCAATCAAGTGACCGTTGATGCTCAAACTGTTCAGGTTGCAGATCTTTCTCAACCGATTGCAGAAGATCCAAAAGCGGTAGAAACTACAAGAACAAAAGAAGTGGCATCAAGTTCAGAAGTTGCAGAGACAGTTACTACTGCAGAAGAAGTCGCGCCATCTACAGGAACTTCTGTCCCAGAGGAGCAAACAGCCGAAACAAGTAGTGCAGTTGCAGAAGCAGCTCCTCAGGAAACGACTCCAGTTGATAAAGATGAAACTCAAGCAAGTCCACAAGCTGTTTCAACAGTGGAAGCAACTACAACACCAGCAGAAGAAACAGCAATAGAAACAACTGTAACAAGTTCAGAAGAAGCAAAAGAAGCCTCATCAAATGAAGCTACAACAGCAGTTTCTACTTATCAACCAGAAGAGACGAAAACAGCTTCAGCAACTTACGCGGCTCCAGCTGCGCCCGATTATGCTGGACTTGCGGTAGCGAAATCTGAAAATGCAGGTCTTCAACCACAAACAGCTGCCTTTAAAGAAGAGATTGCCAACTTGTTTGGTATCACATCCTTTAGTGGTTACCGTCCAGGAGATAGTGGAGATCACGGAAAAGGTTTGGCTATCGATTTTATGGTACCAGAAAGCTCAGAACTAGGGGATAAGATTGCGGAATACGCTATTCAAAACATGGCCAGCCGTGGAATTAGTTACATTATTTGGAAACAACGTTTCTATGCCCCATTCGATAGCAAATATGGGCCAGCTAATACTTGGAACCCAATGCCAGACCGTGGTAGCGTGACAGAAAACCACTATGACCACGTTCACGTTTCAATGAATGGATAAACCAAACTTTGTAATATCATTTTGACGAATGAGATCTAGCTTTCGTGATAGAAAGCGAGTCTCGTTCGTTTTTTTCTTTGTCATACTCTTCGAAAATCTCTTCAAACCATGTCAGTTTTATCTGCAACCTCAAAGCTGTGCTTTGAGCAACCTACGGATAGCTTCCTAGTTTGCTCTTTGATTTTCATTGAGTATCAATATGAATGGAAAATGGAAGTTACCATTTTGTAATGATTCAAGCAACATTCTTGCAATTTATTTTACTTTCTATCATAATTGATTAGTCAACTATTGATAAGTCAATAGAAAGAAGGAAGAAATGTTAGAGATTCAAGATCTGCTTTATCAACTCCGCTTGTCTGAGCAAGCGAGTACGCAATTGTTTGAAAAAAGACTTGGGATTAGTTTGACACGGTATCAGATTTTATTATTTTTGCTGAAGCATTCCCCTTGTAATCAAATAGCGGTTCAGGAGCGTTTGAAGATTGATCAGGCTGCCTTGACACGACATTTCAAGATTTTAGAAAAAGAGGGTTTGGTGGAGCGTCATCGTAATCCTGAAAATCAGCGGGAAGTGTTGGTGGAGTCTACGAAGTATGCCAAGGAGCAGTTAGTGGTGAATCCACCTCTGCAGCATATCAAGGTTAAAGAAGCGATGGAAAGTATCTTAACAGAATCTGAAAGAACAGAACTCAGCCGTTTATTAAACAAATTGGTTTTGGGTATTGAAAATATAGAAATTTAAGGAGAAATAGATGTCAATTATTACAATTATTTTAACAACGATCGTTGCTTTGGAGCATTTTTACATTTTTTATTTGGAAAGTATTGCAACGCAATCAGATGCGACTAGTCGTATCTTTAACATGGACAAGGAAGAACTGGCTCGTCCGTCAGTAAGTTCATTGTTTAAAAATCAAGGGATTTATAATGCTTTGCTAGGAGTCTTTCTCTTGTATGGAATTTATTTCTCACAGAATTTAGAAATTGTGACTATTTTTGTTTTATTTGTGATTGGGGCTGCGGCTTATGGCTCTCTCACAGCAGATAAAAAAATTATTTTAAAGCAAGGCGGACCAGCCATTTTGGCCTTGATTAGCATTTTACTTTTTAAATAAACTCAAAAGGTCAATCCTAGTCTCGCTAGTCCTTTTCACTCC
Organism: Streptococcus mitis; assembly: GCF_047464945.1. Classification (GTDB taxonomy): domain Bacteria; phylum Bacillota; class Bacilli; order Lactobacillales; family Streptococcaceae; genus Streptococcus; species Streptococcus mitis_EA. Next base: position 7,995 of record NZ_JASHAX010000012.1, read on the forward strand.
AGAATAAGGGAAATATGTTATACTTGTTTTTAAGAAAAAAGTCTCATTGAATTGGTTTTGAGGAGTTAGAAATGAAAGTATTAGTGACAGGTTTTGATCCCTTTGGAGGGGAAAAGGTCAATCCAGCTTTGGAGGCCATTAAAGGTTTACCAGCTGAAATCCATGGTGCTGAGATCCGTTGGCTAGAAGTGCCAACAGTCTTTCACAAATCGGCTCAAGTATTGGAAGAAGAGATGGACCGTTATCAACCTGACTTTGTCCTTTGTATCGGCCAAGCAGGTGGAAGGTCTAGCTTGACACCTGAGCGAGTAGCTATTAATCAAGATGATGCACGGATTCCTGATAATGAGGGTAATCAACCGATTGACCTTCCCATTCGAGCAGATGGTGCTTCGGCCTACTTTAGTAGTTTGCCGATTAAAGCGATGGTCCAAGCTATAAAAAAAGAGGGCTTGCCGGCCTCTGTTTCCAATACGGCAGGGACTTTTGTCTGCAATCATTTGATGTATCAGGCCCTCTATTTGGCAGAAAAGAAATTTCCCCATGTTAGGGCAGGGTTTATGCATATTCCTTATATGATGGAACAGGTGGTGAATAGACCGACTACCCCAGCTATGAGTTTAGTGGATATTAGGCGAGGGATAGAAGTGGCAATCGGTGCTATTATAGAACATGGAGATCAGGACCTCAAGTTGGTAGGCGGAGAAACTCATTGATAGAAAAAAGCTTGAGGGAAAACCTTCAAGCTTTTGGACGTTTTCGAGCCAATACTGCTCGGTAAAAAATCATTTTATTGATTTGAATGTAGGGGAGGAGTGAGAAACTAGCAATTCCAAAGGTAATCCAATTGAGGAAGTACCAAGGAAGGAGTTGTAGGTCTAGAGTAAAGCGCTGAAACTTATAGCCTTTCATCAGGAAACGGCTGGTCTTAAGGATTTGTCCTGGTTTGGCTTGTCCTAAGTCTAGGGTGTCACAGAGGAGAAATTCTACCTGCGAATAGGCATAGTATTGTGGAATATAGAGACTATTTCCGACAATCATCAAGAGGATACTTGCTAGAAAGTAAAGACCAAAGGTCATGAGGAAATGCTCGGTTTCAATTGACGTGAGATCCAGATTGGGAAATTCAGGATGGATTGCAACGAATTTCTTAGCTAAAAAGCTACTGTAAAAAAGGAAGTAAATTCCAAGCAAACTAGGAATGCTCCATAAGAAGAGATAGAAACGTTTGAGAAGTAGAGTCAAAAAGGTTTGTGAAAAGTGCTCTTCGTTAAAGAGAGTAAGACTATTTTTGACGGATAGTTCTGTATCTGGATTCTTGATGAGTTTTAGGGTTGTATAGACTGAACTGGTTAGAAGAATAGCTCCGATAAAGGAGACTAATAGTGGAAAAAGATAGGCTTGGAATACATGACCAAGCACGCTTAAAAAGGATTGCTCTAAAATAGACTCGTTGATACGCTCTAAGGGATTGAGGAAGCCAGACAAGATGACCAGTATACTAGGTAAGAGATAGACGAGAAAGAGGCGGGGATTTTCATCCTGAAATTGTCTAGCCTGTAGACGAATGGTTTTTAAATCAATTTTTGGGTATTTCATTCTCTCATTATACCATAGTTCGTGACAGTTCCTACTTTTTTTGATAAAATCATACAGTATGCCCTTGGGCACAAAGTATGAACTGGGACTGTCTTTCCCAGCTTCGGAGGTAAAAAATGTCAGATTCACCAATCAAATACCGTTTGATTAAGAAAGAAAAACATACAGGAGCTCGTCTGGGAGAAATCATCACTCCCCACGGCACCTTCCCAACGCCTATGTTTATGCCAGTTGGAACTCAAGCCACTGTCAAAACTCAGTCACCTGAAGAATTGAAGAAGATGGGCTCGGGAATTATCCTATCAAACACCTATCACTTGTGGCTTCGTCCTGGAGATGAACTCATTGCACGCGCTGGTGGTCTCCACAAGTTCATGAATTGGGACCAGCCTATTTTGACAGATAGTGGTGGTTTTCAGGTTTATTCCTTAGCAGATAGCCGTAATATCACAGAAGAAGGAGTAACCTTTAAAAACCATCTCAATGGTTCTAAGATGTTCCTATCGCCAGAAAAAGCCATCTCTATTCAGAATAATTTGGGTTCAGACATCATGATGTCCTTTGACGAATGTCCTCAGTTTTATCAACCATACGACTACGTTAAGAAATCAATCGAGCGTACCAGTCGTTGGGCTGAGCGTGGTTTGAAGGCTCATCGTCGTCCGCATGACCAAGGGCTATTTGGGATTGTGCAAGGGGCAGGATTTGAAGACCTTCGTCGCCAATCAGCTCATGATCTTGTCAGCATGGACTTTCCAGGTTACTCTATCGGTGGTTTGGCAGTGGGAGAAACCCATGAAGAGATGAATGCTGTCTTGGACTTCACAACTCAACTGCTTCCTGAAAATAAACCTCGCTATTTGATGGGTGTGGGAGCGCCAGATAGCTTGATTGATGGAGTGATTCGTGGGGTGGATATGTTTGACTGTGTCTTGCCGACTCGAATCGCTCGTAATGGGACTTGTATGACCAGTCAAGGTCGTTTGGTTGTCAAAAATGCCCAGTTTGCTGAGGACTTTACACCACTGGATCCTGAGTGTGATTGCTACACATGTAAGAACTACACACGCGCCTACCTTCGTCACCTGCTCAAGGCTGATGAAACCTTTGGTATCCGCTTGACTAGCTATCACAATCTTTACTTCTTGCTTAATCTGATGAAGCAAGTGCGACAAGCCATTATGGATGACAATCTCTTGGAATTCCGTGAGTATTTTGTGGAAAAATATGGCTATAATAAGTCAGGCCGTAATTTCTAAAACGGAATAGATATAAGCTAAAAATCCTAAGTTTTCTCTTGGGATTTTTCTTCTTTTTTTGATAGAATAAAGTGTATAATGAAAGGAAGAATAAACTCGTATGCGCATTAAATGGTTTTCCTTGATTAGGATTACAGGTTTACTTTTGGTACTCTTGTATCACTTCTTTCAGACCATCTTTCCTGGAGGTTTTTTCGGGGTAGATGTCTTTTTCACATTTTCAGGCTTTCTGATTACAGCTCTACTCATCGAAGAATTTTCTAAAAATCATGAAATTGATTTGGTTGGATTTTTTAGGAGACGCTTTTATCGTATTGTGCCACCTGTGGTTTTGATGGTCTTGGTGACCATGCCCTTTACCTTCCTAGTTCGCCAAGATTATGTGGCTGGAATTGGGGGTCAGATTGCGGGTGTTTTAGGCTTTATGACCAACTTCTATGAACTTCTAACAGGTGGGAGTTATGAATCTCAGTTCATTCCACATTTGTTTGTTCATAATTGGAGCTTGGCTGTTGAGGCTCACTACTATATCCTCTGGGGCTTGGCAGTTTGGTTCTTATCCAAACAGGCTAAATCAAATGGTCAGTTGAAGGGAATGGTCTTTCTCTTGTCTGCTACTGCCTTCTTGATCAGCTTCTTCTCTATGTTTATTGGTAGTTTTCTAGTAACCTCTTATTCCTCTGTTTACTTCTCCAGTTTAACTCATGTCTATCCATTCTTTTTGGGAAGTGTGTTAGCAACTATCGTAGGCGTTCGTCAGACGACTTCCCTCGTCAAGCAGTTGGATAGAATCTGGGATTTACGAAAGACCCTGTTGGTTTTTGGAGGAGGTTTTGGCTTCTTACTCATTTTGACCTTCTTTGTCAAATTTACCTATCTCTTTGCCTATCTTATTGGCTTCTTACTTGCCAGCCTTGCAGCCCTTGCTATGATTCTGGCGGCGCGTGTCTTACATGAAAAGACACCTCATGTGCAGGAACCAAAGATTATCAGTTTTTTAGCAGATACTAGCTATGCGGTTTATCTTTTCCATTGGCCTTTCTATATTATTTTCTCACAGTTGACATCAAATCTTCTTGCTGTGTTACTGACTTTGATTTTTTCTTATGGATTTGCCAGTCTTTCATTTTATGTATTGGAGCCGTGGATTGCAGGAAAGAGCACACCTATTTTACAAACTCTTCGTCCCCTGCCTTATATTCACACAATCCTTGCAACAAGTACAGGAATCTTGGCCTTCATTGTCTTCTTAGTAACTCTGTTGGCACCACAAGTGGGAGCTTTTGAGACAGACTTAACTGTCAATGGTTTGAAGCAAGCTGCAACAAATATTAGCCAGACCAAGGTGATGGCAGAACGAGCAGAAGCTGATAGTTTAGGAATTGCTGATGGCACTATGTTAATTGGTGACTCAGTGGCTTTAAGGGCAAATACAGCCCTGCAGACAGCCCTTCCAGGGGCACAGATTAATGCACAAGTCAGCAGAACAACCAAGACCGCCAACGAAATCATGCTCAACAATAGCCAGAATAAATTTCTACCAAAGATGGTGGTTATTGCAACTGGGGTTAATAATCCTGAAAATTACAAGGAAGACTGGGATAGTATCGTGAAAAATCTTCCTAAGGGGCACCATATGATTTTGGTGACTCCTTATGAGGGGGATAAGACAAAAGAGACCTATGCAATCGTTGAGAAGGCGGCTGCCTATATGAGAGAATTGGCAGAGAAGACTCCTTATATCACAATAGCAGATTGGAATCAAGTTGCTAAGGAACATCCAGAGATCTGGACAGGAACAGACCAAGTCCATTTCGGAAGTGACACTAGCAAAATTGAAGCAGGAGCAAAATTGTATGCAGATACCATTGCTACAGCCTTGCAAACAGCTCAAGACAAACCAGTCAAATCTAAATAACGTGTATTAAAAAGAGAAGAGTTGGAGAAATCCAGCTCTTTTAAAATATCTCCAGAAAATAGGTCTATACCATTTACAAATGAATCAGAAAAGTTTATAATGTAATTGACATAATAAATATCAAAAGTAATCTTTTAAGGAGGTCATTATTATGCCTAATTACGTTAAAGCGGATCAGTTTTTCTATCCATTTGGCATTCGTCGCGGTGGGTACTTAGAACTTGTTGATGGCAAATTTGGGAAACATGTGGATCAAATTCCTGAAGGAGCAGAGGTTCTTGACTATACTGGTTATAGCATTGCACCAGGTCTTGTGGATACTCATATTCATGGATATGCAGGTGTAGATGTGATGGACAACAACATTGAAGGTACATTGCATACTATGAGTGAAGGACTTCTTAGTACCGGTGTTACCAGTTTCTTGCCCACAACTTTAACAGCCACTTATGAGCAATTGCTTGCAGTCACTGAAAATCTTGGAAACCATTATAAAGAAGCAACAGGTGCTAAGATTCGTGGGATTTATTATGAAGGTCCATATTTCACAGAAACTTTTAAGGGGGCACAAAATCCAACTTATATGAGAGACCCGGGTGTTGAGGAGTTTCATTCTTGGCAGGATGCTGCAAAAGGGATGCTAAATAAAATCGCTATTGCACCAGAACGTGATGGGGTGGAAGATTTTGTACGTACTATTACAGGTGAAGGTGTGACAGTTGCACTTGGACACTCAGATGCGACATTTGAACAAGCTAAGAAGGCAGTTGATGCTGGAGCTAGTGTATGGGTACATGCCTATAATGGGATGCGTGGGTTAACACACCGCGAACTAGGTATGGTAGGAGCTATGTATGAGCTCCCACATACTTACGCAGAATTGATTTGTGATGGTTATCACGTAGATCCAAAAGCTTGTGAGATTTTACTTAAGCAAAAGGGGACAGAAAACATCGCTCTTATTACGGACTGTATGACAGCTGGTGGGCTTGAAGACGGTGACTATATGTTGGGAGAATTCCCTGTTGTAGTAGCAAATGGAACTGCACGTCTCAAATCTACTGGTAATTTGGCAGGTTCTATCCTCAAACTTAAAGATGGTATGAGAAATGTAGTCGAGTGGGGTATTGCGAATCCGCATGAAGCAGTCATGATGGCCAGCCTTAACCCAGCAAAATCTGTTCACATTGATGATGTCTGTGGCCAAATCCGTGAAGGTTATGATGCAGATTTTATTGTTTTAGACAAAGATTTGGAATTGGTAGCTACGTATCTAGATGGTGTGAAACGTTATCAAGCATAAGAGAGAAAGCAGAAGTTAGAGATTAGCTTCTGCTTTTTTATCTATATTGCTTTACCGGTAAATAAAAAAGTTAAAAAAATCACAAAAAAACTTGAAGAAACAAATGAAAAGGCTTACAATTATACTATAAATAGTACAAATAAAAAAACGGAGGAATGCTTTATGAAAGCCTATACTTATGTTAAACCAGGACTTGCTTCTTTTGTTGACGTAGACAAACCAGTTATTCGCAAGCCAACTGACGCTATTGTGCGTATCGTAAAAACCACTATTTGTGGAACAGACCTCCATATTATCAAAGGGGATGTTCCCGCTTGCCAAAGTGGTACCATTCTTGGCCACGAAGGGATTGGGATTGTTGAAGAAGTTGGAGAAGGAGTTTCTAATTTCAAAAAAGGCGACAAGGTCTTGATTTCTTGTGTCTGTGCCTGTGGTAAATGCTACTACTGTAAAAAAGGAATTTATGCCCACTGTGAAGACGAAGGGGGCTGGATTTTCGGTCACCTGATTGATGGTATGCAGGCTGAATATCTACGTGTCCCTCATGCAGATAACACTCTTTACCATACTCCAGAAGACTTGTCAGACGAAGCCTTGGTTATGCTATCAGACATTTTACCTACTGGATATGAAATTGGTGTCTTGAAAGGGAAAGTAGAACCTGGTTGTAGTGTAGCCATTATTGGTTCAGGACCTGTTGGATTGGCTGCTCTCTTGACAGCTCAATTCTATTCACCAGCTAAATTGATTATGGTGGACTTAGACGATAACCGCTTGGAAACTGCTATATCATTTGGTGCGACTCACAAGGTTAATTCTTCAGACCCTGAAAAAGCCATTAAAGAAATTTATGCTTTGACAGATGGTCGTGGTGTGGATGTTGCTATCGAAGCTGTTGGTATTCCTGCAACATTTGATTTCTGTCAAAAGATTATCGGTATAGACGGAACAGTTGCCAACTGTGGTGTGCATGGTAAACCAGTTGAATTTGATTTGGACAAGCTTTGGATTCGCAACATCAATGTAACAACTGGTTTGGTATCTACAAATACAACTCCACAATTGTTAAAAGCACTTGAAAGTCATAAGATTGAACCAGAAAAATTGGTAACTCACTATTTCAAACTAAGTGAAATTGAAAAAGCCTATGAAGTCTTCAGTCAGGCAGCAGACCACCATGCAATTAAGGTCATCATCGAAAACGATATTTCCGAAGCCTAGGTAGTGACAAGATTTTGGAATACAAGCAAATAGAAATTCAGTCATCATAAGATGGCTGGATTTTTTATCAAAAAATTAAGAAATGAGCATATTTCTTTCCTTGTTTGTCTGAATTGGTTATAATATACGGTACAAAGGAATGAATGAATATGTATCGTGTTATAGAAATGTACGGAGATTTTGAACCTTGGTGGTTCTTAGAAGGTTGGGAAGAAGATATTGTAGCAAGTAAGAAATTTGACCAGTATTATGATGCTCTCAAATACTATAAAACTTGCTGGTTTAGATTGGAACAAGAATCCCCTCTTTATAAAAGTAGAAGTGACTTGATGACCATTTTTTGGGACCCGGAAGACCAACGCTGGTGTGATGAATGTGATGAATATTTACAACAATACCATTCTTTGGCTCTTTTACAGGATGAGCAGGTTATTCCAGATGAAAAACTACGCCCAGGCTATGAAAAACAAACAGGTAAGGAAAGACACCGTTCTTGCCGTATGAAATTAAAATAGAGAAAAAGTAACTTTTTTGGAGTTGCTTTTTTTATTTTTCCAAATCTTTGCGAATAGTATAGTTGAGGAGGTAAGTATGGTTCAAGAAATTGCACAAGAAATCATTCGTTCGGCTCGGAAAAAAGGGGCGCAGGATATTTATTTTGTCCCTAAGCTAGACGCCTATGAGCTTCATATGAGGGTAGGAGACGAGCGCTGTAAAATCGGTTGTTATGATTTTGAAAAATTTGCGGCCGTCATCAGTCACTTTAAGTTTGTGGCGGGTATGAATGTGGGAGAAAAGCGACGTAGTCAGCTTGGTTCCTGTGATTATGAATATGACCAGAAGATGGCGTCCCTACGTTTGTCTACTGTAGGCGATTATCGAGGGCATGAGAGTTTAGTTATTCGCCTGTTGCATGATGAGGAGCAGGATTTGCATTTTTGGTTTCAGGATATTGAAGAACTGGGCAAGCAGTACAGGCAACGTGGTCTCTATCTCTTTGCTGGTCCAGTCGGAAGTGGCAAGACGACCTTGATGCACGAATTAGCCAAGTCTCTCTTTAAAGGACAGCAAGTCATGTCCATCGAAGATCCTGTCGAAATCAAGCAGGACGACATGCTCCAGTTACAGTTGAATGAGGCAATCGGACTAACCTATGAAAATCTGATAAAACTTTCCTTACGTCATCGGCCAGATCTCTTGATTATCGGAGAAATTCGGGACAGCGAGACGGCGCGTGCAGTGGTCAGAGCCAGTTTGACAGGTGCGACAGTCTTTTCAACCATTCACGCCAAGAGTATTCGAGGTGTTTATGAGCGCCTACTGGAGTTGGGTGTGAGTGAGGAGGAATTGGCAGTCGTTCTGCAAGGAGTTTGCTATCAGAGATTAATCGGGGGAGGAGGAATCGTTGACTTTGCAAACAAAGGCTATCAAGAACACCAGCCAACTAGCTGGAATGAACAGATTGACCAGCTTTTTAAAGATGGACATATCACAAGTCTTCAGGCTGAAACGGAAAAAATTAGCTACAGCTAAGCAAAAAAATATCATCACCTTGTTTAACAATCTCTTTTCCAGCGGTTTTCATCTGGTAGAGACCATCTCCTTTTTAGATAGGAGTGCTTTGTTGGATAAGCAGTGCGTGACCCAGATGCGCACGGGCTTGTCTCAGGGGAAATCATTCTCAGAAATGATGGCTAGTTTGGGATTTTCAAGTGCCATTGTCACTCAGTTATCCCTAGCGGAAGTCCATGGAAATCTCCATCTGAGTTTGGGAAAGATAGAAGAGTATCTAGACAATCTAGCCAAGGTCAAGAAAAAACTAATTGAAGTAGCGACCTATCCCTTGATTTTGCTGGGATTTCTTCTCTTAATTATGCTGGGACTACGTAACTACCTACTACCTCAACTGGATAGTAGCAATATTGCCACTCAAATTATCGGTAATTTGCCACAAATCTTTCTGGGCATGGTAGGGTTTGTTTCCATACTTGCCCTTTTAGCACTAACTTTTTATAAAAGAAGTTCTAAGATGCGCGTCTTTTCTATCTTAGCACGCCTTCCCTTTTTTGGAATTTTTGTGCAGACCTATTTGACAGCCTATTATGCGCGTGAATGGGGGAATATGATTTCGCAGGGAATGGAGCTGACGCAGATTTTTCAAATCATGCAGGAACAAGGTTCCCAGCTCTTTAAAGAAATCGGTCAAGATCTGTCTCAAGCCCTACAAAATGGCCGCGAATTTTCTCAAGCCATAGCAATCTATCCTTTCTTTAAAAAGGAGTTGAGTCTCATTATCGAGTATGGGGAAGTCAAGTCCAAGCTGGGGAGTGAGTTGGAAATCTATGCTGAAAAAACTTGGGAGGCCTTTTTTACCCGAGTCAACCGCACCATGAATCTGGTGCAGCCACTGGTCTTTATCTTTGTGGCTCTGATTATCGTTTTACTTTATGCGGCAATGCTCATGCCCATGTATCAAAATATGGAGGTAAATTTTTAAAATGAAAAAAATGATGACATTCTTGAAAAAAGCTAAGGTTAAAGCTTTCACGCTTGTGGAAATGTTGGTGGTCTTGCTCATCATCAGCGTGCTTCTCTTGCTCTTTGTACCTAATTTGACCAAGCAAAAAGAGGCGGTCAATGACAAAGGAAAAGCTGCTGTTGTTAAGGTGGTGGAAAGCCAGGCAGAGCTTTATAGCTTAGATAAAAATGAAGATGCTAGCCTAAGTAAGTTACAAGCAGATGGGCGAATCACAGAAGAACAGGCTAAAGCTTATAAAGAATACCATGCTAAACAAAATACCAGTCAAACCGTTGCAGATTAAGGCCTTTACCATGCTGGAAAGTCTCTTGGTTTTGGGTCTTGTGAGTATCCTTGCCTTGGGCTTATCTGGCTCTGTCCAGTCCACTTTTGCGGCGGTAGAGGAGCAGATTTTCTTTATGGAGTTTGAAGAACTCTATCGGGAAACTCAAAAACGCAGTGTAGCCAGTCAGCAAAAGACTAGTCTGAACTTAGATGGGCAGACGATTAGCAATGGCAGTCAAAAGTTGACAGTTCCTAAAGGAATTCAGACACCATCAGGCCAAAGTATTACATTTGACCGAGCTGGGGGCAATTCGTCCCTGGCTAAGGTTGAATTTCAGACCAGTAAAGGAGCGATTCGCTATCAATTATATCTAGGAAATGGAAAAATTAAACGCATTAAGGAAACAAAAAATTAGGGCAGTGATTTTACTGGAAGCAGTGGTTGCTTTAGCTATCTTTGCCAGCATTGCAACCCTCCTTTTGGGACAAATTCAAAAAAATAGGCAAGAAGAAGCAAAAATCTTGCAAAAGGAAGAAGTTTTGAGGGTAGCTAAGATGGCCTTGCAGACAGATCAAAATCAGGTCAATATCAACGGAGTTGAGATTCAGGTGTTTTCTAGTGAAAAAGGATTGGAGGTCTACCATGGTTCAGAACAGTTGTTGGCAATCAAAGAGCCATAAGGTCAAGGCTTTTACCTTGTTGGAATCCCTGATTGCTCTCATTGTCATCAGTGGAAGCTTACTCCTCTTTCAAGCTATGAGTCAGCTCCTCATTTCAGAAGTTCGCTACCAGCAACAAAGCGAGCAAAAGGAGTGGCTCTTGTTTGTGGATCAGCTGGAGGCAGAATTAGACCGTTCGCAGTTCGAAAAAGTAGAAGGGAATCGCATTTATATGAAGCAGGATGGCAAGGATATCTCTATTGGTAAGTCAAAATCAGATGATTTTCGAAAAACCGATGCCAGTGGACGGGGTTATCAGCCTATGGTTTATGGTCTCAAATCAGCTCAGATTGCAGAGGATAATCAGTTGATTCGTTTTCATTTCCAGTTTCAGAAAGGCTTAGAAAGGGAGTTCATCTATCGTGTGGAAAAAGAAAAAAGTTAAGGCGGGAGTTCTCCTCTATGCAGTCACCTTGGCAGCCATCTTTAGTCTTTTGTTGCAATTTTACTTGAACCGACAAGTCTCCCACTATCAAGACTATGCTTTGAATAAAGAAAAGTTAATCGCTTTTGCCATGGCCAAGCGAACCAAGGATAAAGCTGAACAAGAAAGTGGGGAACAGGTCTTTAATCTAGGTCAGGTAAGCTATCAAAACAAGAAAAAAAGCTTAATGACGACGGTTCATACGCCTAAGAGTCAGTATGAGTTCCTATTTCCTTCAGTCAAAATCAAAGAAGAGAAAACGGATAAAAAGGAAGAGGTAGCGACTTATCCAATCGAAAAAGCGGAGAAGAAAAAATCAGAAAAGAAGTCTGAAAAGAAAGAGAATTCGTAGCCAATCGAGATACTTTGTGCTAAACTAAAAGCATGAGACATGATTTTAACCACAAAGCAGAAACTTTCGATTCCCCTAAAAATATCTTTCTAGCAAACTTGGTTTATCAAGCTATCGAAAAACAGGTGGATTTGCTCTCTGACAAAGAAATTCTGGATTTCGGTGGAGGGACGGGTCTATTAGCCTTGCCCCTAGCCAAGCAGGCTAAGTCAGTCACTCTTGTAGACATTTCTGAGAAAATGCTGGAGCAAGCTCGTTTAAAAGCGGAGCAGCAAGACATCGAGAATATCCAGTTTTTGGAGCAAGATTTATTGGAAAATCCCTTGGAGCAAGAGTTTGATATCATTGTTGTTAGTCGGGTTCTTCATCATATGCCTGATTTGGATGCAGCTCTCTCACTGTTTCATCAGCATTTGAAGGAAGATGGGCGACTCCTTATTGCCGATTTTACCAAGACAGAAGCTAACCATCATGGATTTGAATTGGTTGAACTGGAAAACAATCTAGCCCAGTTTGGTTTTTCATCTGTGCATAGTCAGATCCTCTATAGTGCCGAAGACTTGTTTCAAGGAAATTACTCAGAACTCTTTTTTACAGTAGCCCAAGAATCACTCGCCTAGTCAGGGAGTGATTTTTTTGTACGACGGGTATGTCGTATATCTGAGGTGTAAGTCCTCGGTGGGCCCTCGCTATCGGTGAACCAAATAGCGATTCCAAAGTCTGATTATCATGAGCTAGTAGAGGGGGGAAGGGATAGCGAAATAGTGGCTCTACGAAAAGAAAGAGCATAGCGAGTTGTATACAGTTTTGAAGTTTTTTTACCTGTTTTACTGGTTTTATACTGAAAATATACACTCTCTCTGATATATATATATATATATATACTAAATAAAGCGATTTGCTGATTTTATTACTATTTTTGGAGTGGTTTGATTTGCGGAAATATCAATGTTAGATATACTTATACATAGAATTAAATAATAAAACTTTTTTATCATGAGCTTATATTGAGTTGACTTAATATATTCAAAGGAGTAGAATATAATTGAAGAAAAGTATCTTTTTGGCAGAAGGAGTTAAATATGTTTTTTAGAAGACAAAAAGGTGAATATAGAGAGACGGATCGTGTGACCCGTTTCAAGTTGATCAAGTCGGGTAAGCATTGGTTGCGCGCCTCGACCTCTCAATTTGGTCTCTTTAAAGTCTTGCGTGGTGGTGTAGATGCTGCTCAGGTAACAACTGAAGTAATCGAAGAGCAATCAGCAAATACACTGACTGGGTTGGATATCCTGAAAGGGATAGCCGCGGCAGGGACGGTACTTGGAGGAGCAGTTGCAACACAAACAACTGTTTATGCCAACGACGCTCTTGAAAAGACAGTAGAGTCAAATCAAACACTTGCGAATACAGACACAGTAACTTTGGGAACAGTAAAAGATCAGGAGGGGGCTCAAGCCGACAGCCTATCAGTTTCTGTCAGCCAAAGCCAATCCTTGTCTGAGGAAGCTTCCAAGAATGCAAGTAAGCATCTTTCAGAAAGTGAAAGCCAATCAGTAAGTACTTCAACAAGTGCTTCTGTATCGGCAAGTACATCTGCTTCTGAAAGTGCAAGTACAAGTGCATCAGAGTCAGCCTCAACAAGTGCTTCTCAATCACAAACCGGAGCAACTTCTGAACTTGCAAAACCAGCAACATCAGAGACGGTTTCAAACAAAGAGACATCTGTTCGTAAGGAAGATGCAGCTAATACAACAGCTGATGCGGCTCTTTCAAAAGTTATCACTGAAAGCCTCGCATCTCTACAAGCAGTTGAAACTCGTTTGAGCCAAATCACATCAACGACTTCAAGTTTGGTGGATACAACGACAACAGCTGCTGTAGCGACTACAGTATCTGCTGAGAGCAACAAGAAAGCTCAAGAAGACCGCAAACGTCTATCTAAAATCTCAGCGACTATGGGTGAATACCTCGCTAAGTCTGTCGGTCTGCCAAATACAGAAGCAGCAGTTGCTAAGGTCAATGCTGCTGTAACAGCTATCGAAGAAGCTCTTAAAAATCCAAATGCTGACTTGACAGCAGTTATCAAGCAAGCTACATCTGCGCAAAACTCAATCGTTAACGCTGTTCTCCGTGCTAATAACGGTAAACGTAGTGTGCTAAATGGTAGACAGATGGAGCGAGGAGTTAGCTTTAGGGAGGTAGCGCCTGAGAATAGCAATCCAACATTTTTAACAGCCTCTGTTGGATATGTTGTTCCAAAATCTGAGGCAACTGACCATAATTCCAAAGCTAACATATATAAAGAGGGGACATATCTTTATGCTACCGAGGGAAGAACAGGGAATGGAAAAGCGCCTGGAGCCGCTAATACTGCCACTCGTGTTCTTGTCCAAAACATTGGTGACCAAGTATTAATGACTGCCACTCGTACTGGTAGGACAACTCAATGGGAAGTTACATTTAATAACGGAGGAGGATATCACGATAATCCTTATTTCTACTTTACTGTGCCAAAAGGGCATAACATTACTCATATGGAGGTTTGGCAAAAGGATAGTGCAGGAAGTGAATGGAATCGATTAGGCAGTAGTGATGATAATAGTTCGTTCTTACATAATTCTAAGAGTGATTTCCTTTTAGCAGCAATCGGGAATGCCTGGAATAATCAAGGCGGTTCTTATTATGAAAATGTAGCTGGTGTAGGGCCGGATGGGGTTGGACGTGGTTCACTCACAAGTCTGAGAGATTTCGCCTTTAATAATCCAAGTGCATATTATCAGACGGATAAAATTTCAGATACAATAAAAAAAGCTGGAGATTTTGCTTTTAATACTATTGAAAATGCCACAGCGAATATTTATGCGCTACACCCTAAGGGAAGTGCTCGTCCAGAAGGATATAAAATCAAATATACTACTACTAGCCCAGAGAATACTGATGATTTTTATATGGCTGGTTTCCGTTCCTTAGAAAATTCACGTCATAGAAACTATCTTCAAATGAATGGGTCTAATGAACGTTATGAATTGGAGTTAAAAAGAGGTACCCCTTCTACTTTTTTGAAATATGGTGGATTAAATGAATTAACTTCAGGTAATGTGAATAAGATTGCGGATGTATATGATAGATTGACGGGACAAAAAACATCAGCGCCAGCTGAAGATGTGTCTTATGCGATTAGGGGAAGAAATGATAGTAGTACTTATATTCAATTTGGTGCTAATACTCGTCTAGTTAGTTTCTCCAAAGGTACTAATGAACTAATTATTAAGACCGCTAATTCGGGTTCCTTTACTCTTCCGTTTAAAATTGTGACTCAAGCTGATGTTTATGAGCCTGTAATCAATAAGACAGTGGGAGCTAACGCTATTTCCAAAGGTGAATCGGTCAATCCTGCAGCGGTTATTCAAAAAATAGATGATAAGTCAAGTACTATACCAGGTTTCCGATTGCCTAGTGATAGAGGCAGTTATAATGATCAGGTAACAAATCAGAGACACAACAACGGGCCTGATTGGCATTGGCCTAATGTTCTTCCGAATACTGGTCAAGTTTCATCAGATGTTCAAAATAAGGTTCGAAATTTAAACATTAAAAGTGTTAAATGGGTTGGCGGTAGTAACGAAATTGGTTCAGGAATAGGGGAAAAGATGGCTGTAAAAGCTACTGTTAACGGTAAAGAAGTTTACTTACCTGTTCCTGAAGATATGGATATATCAAGATTGGGTTCACCTTTGTCTGAACAAGATAAGCGAGCAATTCTTGCTCATAATGGTTTACAAGGGAATGCTACGATTACTAGTACTAAAGTAGGATTGACTAAGCAACTTGAGACCACTTATAAAGATGATGAGGGTGGCGATTCTGTCGATGTTTCAGAAGTTTTCTTTGAAAATGTTACTAAGGCTACTGCAACAAAACCTCAAGTTAATCCTAAAAATGATGGTAGTGTAGTTGTTAGTCCAGCGACCGATAATGATAAGGTAAATATATCCTATACACCGACAACTGCTAAAACTCCTACCCAAATTACGATTAAGAAATCTGGAACTACATGGGAAAATAGCGATCCTCTTCCAGCTGGGGTGACTTTAGATAAATCGACTGGTCATGTAACTATTTCCGAAGAGGCAGTCAAAGATAACACTCCAGTTAATGCAACGTCTTATAACTTTAACTCAGATGGAGCGACAAGCACTGCTACTGCGAAGGCACCGTATAAAGCCAAAACAGATCGTTTTTATGCCGTTGAAGGAGAAAATCCTAGTAAACTTAACCCTCGTGACTTTGTTGTAGATGGTGATGGTAGAGCCCTACCTTCAAATACCAATGTTACTTGGAAACCTGGAACTTTAGATTTATCTACTCCTGGTCAGAAAAAAGCAACCTTGCTCGTTACTAAAGGAAGTGAGACTAAGGAAGTTGAGTACAACTATACTGTTTATCCAAAGATTGAAGCTCAAAGTGCCAATGGGGTTACTGGAAAGTTCTTTGCATTTAAAGGAACGCAAGGATCAGACCTTAGTAAAGCCGAAGGAGGAGGCTGGGCTAACAACTATGGTAGAGATACGTTTGTATATACCAATAGTAAATCGCTTCCTTCAGGGACTAAGTGGTCCTATAAGTATCAATTAAATGGGACAGGTCCAGAGAAAACAACTGATATTACTAAAAATGGAACACCGACTTTTGGTGATGTGTGGTATACAACCAAGGAGAATTCAAGTTGGCCGGATCCTGTAAGTCACAAGACGACCTATACTGTGACAGCTGTCTATCCAACAGATCGCTTTGGAGCTGAGTCGGATCCTACTCGTGCTTTGAAGAGCGAGACAACATTTGAGTATACGGTAGTTGATCCGGTAGCTAAGAAAGTTTATGAGACAACAGTAGGGAAAACAGATTCTTTGGAGGGTATTATTAATAACCCGGGCAACGCGATAAAAGACTCTGCTTCAGTACCGATGCCTAGTGGTCCAGAGCCAGCTACTACAACAACTTACGCTTGGGAAACAACTCCAAGTGTTGCTAATCCAGGTATCTACACCCATAAAGTCAATGTTACTTTACCAAAAGGAGCGCAAACTAAAGACAATACAACTGCAAAAGTTCCTGTAACCATCAAAGTTAGACCAAACCCACCACAAATCTCAACTCAACTATCCAATACAGGAGGACTTCCGAGTCGTGATATTACTGTAACGGACGCTTTACCAGGCGCTACAGTTACTTTGACAATCGGTGGTAAACAACTTCCAGCTAAAACAGCAGATCAAACTGGAAGAGTGACGTTTTCTGCAAATGAATTAGCAGACAGTAACGGCTTGCTTCCAACAGGAAATGTAACAGTTAAACAAAGCAAGGCATTTGATAATCCAGTAACAGGTCAAAAGGAAACGTTGACATCTGATGAAAGAACAGT
>NZ_JASHAX010000013.1:0-24344 GCF_047464945.1 Streptococcus mitis
CAAGTGCGTCAGCCTCAGCAAGTACATCAGCTTCTGAGTCAGCATCAACAAGCGCATCAGAATCAGCAAGCACATCAGCATCTGAGTCAGCGTCAACAAGTGCTTCAGAGTCAGCAAGCACATCAGCTTCTGAATCAGCAAGCACATCAGCGTCTGAATCAGCGTCAACAAGTGCATCAGCTTCAGCAAGCACATCAGCATCTGAGTCAGCATCAACAAGCGCGTCAGCTTCAGCAAGCACATCAGCGTCTGAGTCAGCATCAACAAGCGCGTCAGCTTCAGCAAGCACATCAGCGTCTGAATCAGCGTCAACAAGTGCGTCAGCTTCAGCAAGCACATCAGCGTCTGAGTCAGCGTCAACAAGTGCATCAGCTTCAGCAAGCACATCAGCATCTGAATCAGCGTCAACAAGCGCTTCTGAATCAGCAAGCACAAGCGCTTCTGAATCAGCGTCAACAAGTGCATCAGAATCAGCAAGCACAAGCGCTTCTGAATCAGCGTCAACAAGTGCATCAGAATCAGCAAGCACAAGTGCCTCTGAGTCAGCATCGACAAGTGCGAGCCAGTCAGCAAGCACATCGGCTTCTGAATCAGCATCAACCAGTGCGAGCCAGTCAGCAAGTACATCAGCATCTGAATCAGCATCAACAAGTGCGAGTCAATCAGCAAGCACAAGCGCTTCTGAGTCAGCATCAACAAGCGCGTCAGCTTCAGCAAGCACATCAGCATCTGAGTCAGCATCAACAAGCGCGTCAGCTTCAGCAAGTACATCAGCATCTGAGTCAGCGTCAACAAGTGCGAGCCAATCAGCAAGTACATCAGCATCTGAATCAGCATCAACAAGTGCGTCAGCTTCAGCAAGCACATCAGCATCTGAATCAGCGTCAACAAGTGCGAGCCAATCAGCAAGCACAAGCGCTTCTGAGTCAGCATCGACAAGTGCGAGTCAATCAGCAAGTACATCAGCTTCTGAGTCAGCCTCAACCAGTGCGAGCCAATCAGCAAGTACATCAGCATCTGAATCGGCCTCAACCAGTGCGAGTCAATCAGCAAGTACATCAGCTTCTGAGTCAGCCTCAACAAGTGCGTCAGCTTCAGCAAGCACATCAGCATCTGAGTCAGCGTCAACAAGTGCATCAGCTTCAGCAAGCACATCGGCTTCTGAATCAGCATCAACAAGCGCGTCAGCTTCAGCAAGCGCGTCAGCTTCAGCAAGCACATCAGCATCTGAGTCAGCCTCAACAAGCGCGAGCCAGTCAGCAAGTACATCGGCATCTGAGTCAGCGTCAACAAGTGCGTCAGCCTCAGCAAGCACATCAGCATCTGAGTCAGCATCAACAAGTGCATCAGCTTCAGCAAGCACATCGGCATCTGAGTCAGCATCAACAAGTGCATCAGCCTCAGCAAGCACATCAGCGTCTGAGTCAGCATCAACAAGTGCGAGCCAATCAGCAAGTACATCAGCATCTGAATCAGCGTCAACAAGTGCGAGCCAGTCAGCAAGCACATCAGCTTCTGAGTCAGCGTCAACAAGTGCATCAGCTTCAGCAAGCACAAGCGCTTCTGAGTCAGCGTCAACAAGTGCGAGCCAGTCAGCAAGTACATCGGCCTCTGAATCAGCGTCAACCAGTGCGAGCCAGTCAGCAAGTACATCAGCATCTGAGTCAGCCTCAACAAGCGCGTCAGCTTCAGCAAGCACCTCAGCGTCTGAATCAGCGTCAACCAGTGCGTCAGCTTCAGCAAGCACATCTGCAAGTCAGTCAGCGTCAACCAGTGCGAGCCAGTCAGCAAGTACATCAGCATCTGAGTCAGCGTCAACCAGTGCGAGCCAATCAGCAAGCACATCAGCATCTGAATCAGCGTCAACCAGTGCATCAGCTTCAGCAAGTACATCGGCATCTGAGTCAGCGTCAACAAGTGCGTCAGCCTCAGCAAGCACATCAGCCTCTGAGTCAGCATCAACAAGTGCATCAGCTTCAGCAAGCACCTCAGCGTCTGAATCAGCATCAACAAGCGCGTCAGCTTCAGCAAGCACATCAGCATCTGAGTCAGCATCAACAAGCGCGTCAGCTTCAGCAAGCACATCAGCGTCTGAATCAGCGTCAACAAGTGCGTCAGCTTCAGCAAGCACATCTGCAAGTCAGTCAGCGTCAACAAGTGCGAGCCAGTCAGCAAGTACATCAGCATCTGAGTCAGCGTCAACAAGTGCGAGCCAATCAGCAAGCACATCAGCATCTGAATCAGCGTCAACAAGTGCATCAGCTTCAGCAAGCACATCAGCCTCTGAGTCAGCGTCAACAAGTGCATCAGCTTCAGCAAGCACATCGGCGTCTGAGTCAGCATCAACAAGTGCGAGCCAATCAGCAAGCACAAGCGCTTCTGAGTCAGCCTCAACCAGTGCGAGTCAATCAGCAAGTACATCAGCTTCTGAGTCAGCCTCAACCAGTGCGAGCCAATCAGCAAGTACATCAGCATCTGAATCGGCCTCAACAAGCGCGAGTCAATCAGCAAGCACATCAGCATCTGAGTCAGCAAGCACCAGCGCTTCTGAATCAGCGTCAACAAGCGCGAGTCAATCAGCAAGCACAAGCGCCTCTGAATCAGCATCGACAAGTGCGAGCCAGTCAGCAAGCACAAGCGCTTCTGAGTCAGCGTCAACCAGTGCATCAGCTTCAGCAAGCACATCAGCATCTGAGTCAGCGTCAACCAGTGCAAGCCAATCAGCAAGCACATCAGCATCTGAGTCAGCGTCAACCAGTGCATCAGCTTCAGCAAGCACATCAGCCTCTGAATCAGCATCAACAAGTGCGAGCCAGTCAGCAAGTACATCAGCTTCTGAATCAGCGTCAACAAGTGCGAGCCAATCAGCAAGTACATCAGCTTCAGCAAGCACATCAGCATCTGAGTCAGCGTCAACCAGTGCAAGCCAATCAGCAAGCACATCAGCTTCAGCAAGTACATCAGCTTCTGAATCAGCGTCAACAAGTGCATCAGCTTCAGCAAGCACAAGTATGTCAGTTCCGGATAGTACTGATAAACCAGAGTTTAGTTTGAGCGATAGTGCTTCACAGTCAACGAGTCTAAGCGCATCAATCTCAACATCGGTGTCTATGTCGGCTTCAACAAGTACGTCGCTTTCAGGTGCAGCTTCTGATAGTGCCTCAACGTCAAGCTCGCTTGTAGAATCAAACGTTGATTATTCGACTTCACATGTTGGAAATAGTGCCGAATCGACAGCTAAGTCAAGACAGCAATTGCCAAATACAGGTACAGAAGTTTCCAAAACATCTGTGCTTCTAGGAGCTTTGGCAGCTGTGACTGGTTTAGGTCTATTTGCGAAACGCCGTAAACGTGATGATGAAGAAGAAATGTAAACAATCTGCTTATCTCACATTTGATTGGCGATAGATGTGTCTATCGAGTTTGGACAAAAAAGTCTGTAAAATCATAAAAACGCATATTATCAGGTGTTCAAAAACTTGATAGTATGCGTTTTATTGTGGAAATATTTCCTTTCTTTTCGGATGGAATTGAGTTTCCCAGCCTTGTGTTTGTATAGTCAGTTAAAAAATTGAGTACGAAAAACCACTTCATAAAAGTATTGATAGATTAGTGGGCTTTTCTTGCACTGTTTTGATCTTTTATTTCCTTCGATTATATATTAGAGATGATTAGTAGAAGAGGTGTGAGTTATTAGAATGATTATGTGCTATTTTATACCAAGCAATAATCAGACAGCAAGATAAGAGTACAGTTGTAGATAGTTAGAAACGTTTATCTGATCTTGTGTAGATAAGATTGATGTCATCAATAAAAGATTAACGGGCAACCAATGTAGATATAGTGTGATTTTTCTATAAGGATGGAAAAAAGAAGGGAAATTTGATAAGATAGGAATATGGATTTTGAAAAAATTGAACAAGCTTATACGTATTTATTAGAGAATGTCCAAGTCATCCAAAGTGATTTGGCGACCAATTTTTATGATGCCTTGGTGGAGCAAAACAGCATCTATTTGGATGGTGAGACTGAGTTAGAGCAGGTCAAGGAAAACAATCAGGCCCTTAAACGCTTAGCGCTTCGCAAAGAAGAATGGCTCAAGACCTACCAGTTTCTCTTGATGAAGGCTGGGCAGACAGAGCCCCTACAGGCCAATCACCAGTTTACACCAGATGCCATTGCTTTGCTTTTGGTGTTTATTGTGGAAGAATTGCTTAAAGAGGAGGAATTTACTATTCTCGAAATGGGTTCTGGGATGGGAATTCTAGGCGCTACTTTCTTGACCTCGCTTGATAAAAAGGTGGATTATTTGGGAATGGAAGTGGATGATTTGCTGATTGATTTAGCAGCTAGTATGGCAGATGTAATTGGTTTGCAGGCTGGCTTTGTCCAAGGAGATGCCGTTCGTCCACAAATGCTCAAAGAAAGTGATGTGGTCATCAGCGACCTACCTGTTGGCTATTATCCTGATGACGCCGTTGCGTCGCGTCATCAAGTTGCTTCTAGTCAAGAACATACTTACGCCCATCACTTGCTCATGGAACAAGGACTTAAGTACCTCAAGTCAGATGGATACGCTATTTTTCTCGCTCCGAGTGATTTGTTGACCAGCCCTCAAAGTGACTTGTTGAAATGGTGGTTGAAAGAGGAAGCGAGTCTGGTTGCTATGATCAGTCTGCCTGAAAATCTCTTTGCCAATGCCAAACAATCCAAGACCATTTTTATCTTACAAAAGAAAAGTGAAATAGCAGTAGAGCCTTTTGTTTATCCACTTGCTAGCTTGCAAGATGCAAGTGTTTTAATGAAATTTAAAGAAAATTTTCAAAAATGGACTCAAGGTACTGAAATATAAAATAGATTTTGTTATAATAGATGAAAACGCTTAAAAGAGGAGTCTTGTTATGACAAAAACAATTGCAATCAATGCGGGAAGTTCAAGTTTGAAATGGCAACTTTATCAAATGCCAGAAGAAAAAGTATTGGCGAAAGGTTTGATTGAACGTATCGGTTTGAAAGATTCAATTTCAACTGTAAAATTTGATGGCCGTTCTGAACAACAAATTTTGGATATCGAAAATCACACACAAGCTGTTAAAATTTTATTGGATGACTTGATTCGTTTCGATATTATCAAGGCTTATGACGAGATTACAGGTGTTGGACACCGTGTTGTTGCCGGTGGAGAGTATTTCAAAGAATCAACAGTCGTTGAGGGGGATGTTTTAGAAAAAGTTGAAGAGTTGAGCTTGTTGGCTCCTCTCCACAATCCAGCCAATGCAGCAGGTGTTCGTGCCTTCAAGGAATTGTTGCCAGACATTACCAGTGTAGTTGTTTTTGATACTTCATTCCACACAAGTATGCCAGAGAAAGCTTATCGCTACCCTCTACCAACAAAATATTACACAGAAAACAAGGTTCGTAAATATGGTGCCCACGGTACAAGCCACCAGTTTGTAGCAGGAGAAGCTGCAAAACTCTTGGGACGTCCATTAGAAGACTTAAAATTGATTACTTGCCATATCGGTAATGGTGCTTCTATTACAGCAGTCAAGGGCGGTCAATCTGTCGATACTTCAATGGGCTTCACTCCACTTGGCGGTGTGATGATGGGAACTCGCACAGGAGATATTGATCCAGCCATCATCCCTTACCTAATGCAATATACAGAGGACTTTAACACGCCTGAAGATATTAGTCGCGTCCTTAATCGTGAATCAGGCCTTATGGGTGTTTCAGGTAAATCTAGTGATATGCGCGATGTGATTGCTGCTATGGAAGAAGGGGACCACGATGCCACTTTAGCCTATGAAATGTATGTTGATCGTATCCAAAAACATATCGGTCAATACCTTGCGGTCCTAAATGGAGCAGATGCTATTATCTTCACAGCAGGTATCGGAGAAAATGCAGCTGCTGTACGTGAAGATGTTATCTCAGGTATCTCTTGGTTTGGCTGTGATGTTGATCCAGAGAAGAATGTCTTTGGTGTGACAGGAGACATCTCAACAGAGGCAGCGAAAATTCGTGTTTTGGTTATTCCAACAGATGAAGAATTAGTCATTGCTCGTGATGTTGAACGCTTGAAAAATAAGTAAAACTAGAAAAAATATTCCGTACAAGGAGTTGGAAAAGTGATTTTTCCAGCTTCTTTTTCTGATGAAATTGTCCAAAACCTTGCTATGATTGGCTTTTTTGAAAAATATGGTATAATAGTAGTAATTTAATAGATGGAGTTGAGTTTTGAAGAAAAACTTTCGTGTAAAAAGAGAGAAAGATTTTAAGGCGATTTTCAAGGAAGGAACAAGTTTTGCCAATCGCAAATTTGTTGTCTACCAATTAGAAAACCAGAAAAACCATTTTCGAGTAGGTCTATCAGTTAGCAAAAAACTAGGGAATGCCGTCACTAGAAATCAAATTAAGCGACGGATTCGGCATATTATCCAGAATGAAAAAGGGAGTCTGGTAGAAGATGTCGACTTTGTTGTCATTGCTCGAAAAGGAGTCGAAACCTTGGGATACGCAGAGATGGAGAAAAATCTACTCCACGTATTAAAATTATCAAAGATTTTCCAGGAAGGAAATGGGAGTGAAAAAGAAACTACAGTTGACTAGTTTGCTAGGACTGTCCCTATTTATCATGACAGCCTGTGCAACAAATGGGACAACTAGCGATATTACAGCCGAATCGGCTGATTTTTGGAGTAAATTTGTTTACTTCTTTGCGGAAATCATTCGCTTTTTATCGTTTGATATCAGTATCGGAGTGGGGATTATTCTCTTTACGGTCTTGATTCGTACAGTTCTCTTGCCGGTCTTTCAAGTGCAAATGGTGGCTTCTAGAAAAATGCAGGAAGCTCAACCACGCATTAAGGCGCTTCGAGAACAATATCCAGGTCGAGATATGGAAAGCAGAACCAAGCTAGAGCAAGAAATGCGTAAAGTCTTTAAAGAAATGGGGGTCAGACAGTCAGATTCTCTTTGGCCGATTTTGATTCAGATGCCGGTTATCTTGGCCTTGTTCCAAGCTCTATCAAGAGTTGACTTTTTAAAGACAGGTCATTTCTTATGGATTAACCTTGGTGGTGTGGATACAACCCTTGTTCTTCCGATTTTAGCAGCAGTATTCACCTTTTTTAGTACTTGGCTGTCCAACAAAGCCTTGTCTGAGCGTAATGGAGCTACGACTGCGATGATGTACGGTATTCCGGTCTTGATTTTTATCTTTGCAGTTTATGCGCCAGGTGGAGTCGCCCTATACTGGACAGTGTCTAATGCTTATCAAGTCTTGCAAACCTATTTCTTGAATAATCCATTCAAGATTATCGCAGAGCGCGAGGCCGTAGTACAGGCACAGAAAGATTTGGAAAATAGAAAAAGAAAAGCCAAGAAAAAGGCTCAGAAAACGAAATAATAAGGAGGAATCTGGTAATGGTAGTATTTACAGGTTCAACTGTTGAAGAAGCAATCCAGAAAGGATTGAAAGAATTAGATATTCCAAGAATGAAGGCTCATATCAAAGTCATTTCTCGTGAGAAAAAAGGGTTTCTTGGCTTATTTGGTAAAAAACCAGCCCAAGTGGATATCGATGCTATTAGTGAAACGACAGTTGTAAAAGCAAACCAACAAGCTGTAAAGGGAGTTCCAAAGCAAATTAATGATTTGAATGAGCCTGTTAAAACAGTCAGTGAAGCAACGGTTGATTTGGGTCATGTTGTAGAGGCAATTAAAAAGATTGAAGAGGGAGGCCAAGGTATTTCTGATGAAGTCAAGGCTGAAATCTTAAAACATGAAAGACATGCCAGCACTATCTTAGAAGAAACTGGTCACATTGAGATTTTAAATGAATTACAACTTGAAGAAACTGACCTCGAAGAAGAAGTAGAAACTCCTATTATTGAAAACCAAGCTGAGCAAACTGAAAGTCAAGAACTAGAAGACTTGGGCTTGAAGGTTGAACCGAGCTTTGATATTGAACAAGTAGCTACGGAAGTCACGACTTATGTTCAAACAATTATTGATGACATGGATGTTGAAGCCACACTTTCAAATGACTATAACCGTCGTAGCATCAATTTGCAAATTGATACTAACGAACCAGGTCGTATTATCGGCTACCATGGTAAAGTCTTGAAGGCCTTGCAACTGTTGGCTCAAAATTATCTTTACAACCGCTATTCAAGAACCTTCTACATTACTATTAATGTCAATGATTATGTTGAACACCGTGCAGAAGTCTTGCAGACCTATGCGCAAAAATTGGCGACTCGTGTTTTAGAAGAAGGACGCAGTCATCAGACAGATCCTATGTCAAATAGTGAACGCAAGATTATCCATCGTATTATTTCACGTATGGATGGCGTGACCAGTTACTCTGAAGGTGATGAGCCAAATCGCTATGTCGTTGTAGATACAGAATAAGTAAAATCAGGGTTCTCCTGATTTTTTGCTAGCTAGAGGAGATTAAACTAATGTTGAATAAGATAAGAGACTATCTAGACTTTGCAGGTTTGCAGTACCGTAATCCAGATAAAGCTGGGGAAGAACGAGAGAAGATGCTGGCATTCCGCCACAAAGGTCAAGAGGCCAGAAAGGCTTTTACAGAACTGGCCAATGCCTTTCAAGTAAGTCATCCAGAATGGCAACTCCAACAGACTAGCCAGTGGATGAATCAGGCGCAACGTTTGCGACCACATTTCTGGGTCTATCTACAGAGAGACGGACAAGTGACAGAACCTATGATGGCTCTTCGTTTGTATGGAAGCCCTTCTGATTTTGGAGTTTCACTTGAAGTTAGTTTTATCGAACGTAAGAAGGATGAGCAAACCTTGGAGCAACAAGCCAAGGTCCTAGAAGTTCCAGTTGTAGAAGGAATTTATTATCTAGTCTACTCAGATGGCCAATGTCAACGGTGGGAGGCGAACGAAGAAAATCGTCAGGTCTTAGTCGAGAAGATAGGCAGTCAAGAAATCCGAAAAGTGTTAGTTAAGGCAGATGTTGCTTTTATAGAAAATCAATCATTAGAAGTGATTTTAGAAAAATTAGATGAAGCTTATGAGCGCTTACTTCCCTACTATCAGGCGACTAGAGGATAGCAAATAGAATACTGATTTACGTCGAATTGTTTAATTGCTATTCTATGTATTTTTTCATATAATAGTAAAATAGAATGTGTGATTCAATAATCACCTCAAATAGAAAGGAAATTCTATGTCAAATCTATCTGTTAATGCAATTCGTTTCCTAGGTATTGACGCTATTAATAAAGCCAACTCAGGTCACCCAGGTGTGGTTATGGGAGCGGCTCCAATGGCTTATAGCCTCTTTACAAAACAACTTCGTATCAATCCAGCTCAACCAAACTGGATTAACCGTGACCGCTTTATTCTTTCAGCAGGTCATGGTTCAATGCTCCTTTATGCTCTTCTTCACCTTTCTGGTTTTGAAGATGTCAGCATGGATGAGATTAAGAGCTTCCGTCAATGGGGTTCAAAAACACCAGGTCACCCAGAATTTGGCCATACAGCAGGGATTGATGCTACGACAGGTCCTCTAGGTCAAGGGATTTCAACTGCCACTGGTTTTGCCCAAGCAGAACGTTTCTTGGCAGCCAAATATAACCGCGAAGGCTACAATATCTTTGACCACTATACTTACGTTATCTGTGGAGATGGAGACTTGATGGAAGGTGTCTCAAGTGAGGCGGCTTCATACGCAGGCTTGCAAAAACTAGATAAGTTGGTTGTCCTTTATGATTCAAATGACATCAACTTGGATGGTGAGACAAAGGATTCCTTTACAGAAAGCGTTCGTGACCGTTACAATGCCTACGGTTGGCATACTGCCTTGGTTGAAGATGGAACAGACTTGGAAGCGATCCATGCTGCTATCGAAACAGCTAAAGCTTCAGGTAAACCATCTTTGATTGAAGTGAAGACTGTTATTGGATACGGTTCTCCAAACAAACAAGGAACTAATGCTGTACACGGTGCTCCTCTTGGAGCAGATGAAACTGCGGCAACTCGCCAAGCGCTTGGTTGGGACTATGAACCGTTTGAAATCCCAGAACAAGTTTATGCTGATTTCAAAGAAAATGTTGCAGACCGTGGCGCATCAGCTTATGAAGCTTGGACAAAATTAGTTGCTGACTATAAAGAAGCTCATCCAGAATTGGCTGCAGAAGTAGAAGCCATTATTGATGGACGTGATCCAGTTGAAGTGACCCCAGCAGACTTCCCAGCATTAGAAAATGGCTTCTCTCAAGCAACTCGTAATTCAAGCCAAGATGCCTTAAACGTTGTAGCTGCTAAATTGCCAACTTTCTTGGGTGGATCAGCTGATCTAGCTCACTCAAACATGACTTACATCAAAACGGATGGGCTTCAAGACGATGCCAATCGCTTGAACCGTAACATTCAGTTTGGTGTTCGTGAATTTGCAATGGGAACGATCTTGAACGGGATGGCCCTTCATGGTGGACTTCGTGTATACGGTGGAACTTTCTTCGTCTTCTCTGACTATGTGAAGGCAGCTGTCCGCTTGTCAGCCTTGCAAGGACTTCCTGTGACTTATGTATTTACCCACGATTCAATCGCAGTTGGGGAAGACGGTCCGACTCACGAACCAGTTGAGCATTTAGCAGGTCTTCGTGCCATGCCAAATCTGAATGTTTTCCGTCCAGCAGATGCGCGTGAAACGCAAGCAGCTTGGTACCTTGCAGTGACAAGCGAAAAAACACCAACTGCCCTTGTCTTGACACGTCAAAACTTGACTGTTGAAGAAGGGACAGACTTCGACAAGGTTGCAAAAGGTGCCTATGTTGTCTATGAAAATACAGCAGACTTTGATACCATCTTGATTGCGACAGGTTCAGAGGTTAATCTTGCTGTCTCAGCTGCCAAAGAATTGGCTAGTCAAGGTGCAAAAGTCCGCGTAGTCAGCATGCCATCTACAGATGTCTTTGATAAACAAGATGCAGCTTACAAGGAAGAAATTCTTCCAAATGCAGTTCGCCGTCGTGTTGCAGTCGAAATGGGTGCAACTCAAAACTGGTACAAATATGTTGGTCTAGATGGTGCTGTTCTTGGTATTGATACCTTCGGAGCCTCTGCACCAGCACCAAAAGTATTGGCAGAATATGGCTTTA
The DNA here is from genome assembly GCF_047464945.1 of Streptococcus mitis. GTDB lineage: Bacteria > Bacillota > Bacilli > Lactobacillales > Streptococcaceae > Streptococcus > Streptococcus mitis_EA. The sequence continues at coordinate 11,144 of NZ_JASHAX010000013.1, forward strand.
CTGTAGAAAATCTTGTAAAAGTCGTTCAAAACTTGAAATAATTCTAAAAATCAGGGCGCAAGCTCTGGTTTTTTCTTGCTAGAAAAGCAAGGTACAATCTTGTAAAAGTAGCTGAAATTTGATATAGTAGTCCTATGTAAAAGACAAAGGAGAATATAATGGAATCACAATATACATTTTTAATCATTCTTGTGGCTATGGTGGGCTTGATGTTCTTTACGCAACGCTCTCAAAAGAAACAAGCACAAAAGCGTATGGAAAGCTTGAATAAATTACAAAAAGGCTATGAAGTTATTACAATCGGTGGACTTTACGGAACAGTCGATGAAGTAGATACGGAGAAGAGAACAATTGTTCTTGATGTAGATGGAGTTTACTTGACGTTTGAACTAGCTGCTATCAAGACCGTATTACCGCTGAAAGAAACAGCTTCACTCGAAGGCGCAATTGAAAAATAAGACGGGATCACGAACTCCCGTTTTTCTATAAAAGAAAGGAAATGGGATGAAAAAACTAGTCTTTGTCTGTCTGGGAAATATTTGCCGTAGTCCTATGGCCGAGTTTGTTATGAAATCAATGACAGATAATTACGAAATCCAAAGTCGAGCGACTTCCTCTTGGGAACATGGCAATCCGATTCATAAGGGCACTCAGGGAATTTTTCAAGAGTATGAGATTCCTTATGACAAGAACAAGACATCGCTTCAGATTAGTAAGGAAGATTTTGAAGCCTTTGATTATATTATCGGCATGGATGCTTCAAATGTTTCTGACTTACGTCAGATGTGTCCAGCAGACTGTCAAGATAAGATTTACTCATTTGCATCTGAAAGTGTACCAGATCCTTGGTATACAGGAGATTTTGAAGAAACCTATCGGCGTGTTCAAGAGGGTTGTCAAGCTTGGTTAGAACGTTTAGAAAAGGAGAGTGAAGGTGGAAAATCTTAAGAATTTTTACGAAAAGTATCGTATCTATCTGACTCGTTCACGTTTAGAGCTTTTGGCAGTAGTTGCCATTGTTTTTTGTGCTGTACTCGTCTTTTTTCTAAATATTCCCGGAAAAGGTGTTCTAAAGCTTGATAATGGAACGATTGTTTACGACGGCAGTCTTGTGCGTGGTAAAATGAATGGACAAGGTACCATTACTTTCCAAAATGGAGACCAATATACAGGTGGTTTCAACAATGGAGCCTTCAACGGAAAAGGTACCTTTCAATCTAAAGAAGGCTGGACCTACGAAGGTGATTTTGTAAATGGTCAGGCTGAAGGAAAAGGAAAATTAACAACAGAACAAGAAGTCGTTTATGAAGGGACTTTTAAACAAGGCGTTTTTCAACAAAAATAAAGCCTCCTTATCAAAGGAGGTATTGTTAGAATGTTAAAGTAAGCGCTTACCTGCAAATCCCTTTCTTTCCAAGTCTCTCTTCCAAGCAAGTTTGTGAAATAAAAAAATATTTGAAATAAATTTCACAAACTCTAAAGAAAAAACTTGATAAGCAAAGAAAACGAGAAAGATTTCACAAGGAACTAAAAATTCTTTGTGAAATGTTTATGAAACTGTTTACAAAGTTGAAATAATGCGTTATAATAAACTTGTGAAAAAATTAACAAAGGATTAAATCCTTGAAAGCTATGGAGGAAAATATGGCTGATAAAAAAACTGTGACACCAGAGGAAAAGAAACTCGCTGCTGAAAAGCATGTCGATGGATTGGTGCAAAAAGCTCTAGTTGCTCTTGAAGAAATGCGTAAGTTGGATCAAGAGCAGGTTGACTACATCGTTGCCAAAGCATCAGTAGCAGCTTTGGATGCCCACGGAGAATTGGCTTTACATGCCTTTGAAGAAACAGGACGTGGTGTATTTGAAGATAAAGCAACTAAGAACTTGTTTGCTTGTGAACACGTAGTAAACAACATGCGCCACACTAAAACAGTTGGCGTTATCGAAGAAGACGATGTAACAGGTTTGACTCTTATCGCTGAACCAGTTGGTGTTGTTTGTGGTATCACTCCAACAACAAACCCAACATCAACAGCAATCTTCAAATCATTGATTTCATTGAAGACACGTAACCCAATCGTCTTTGCCTTCCATCCATCAGCACAAGAATCATCTGCTCATGCAGCTCGTATCGTCCGCGATGCAGCTATCGCAGCTGGTGCTCCTGAAAACTGTGTGCAATGGATTACTCAACCATCTATGGAAGCAACAAGTGCCCTTATGAACCACGAAGGTGTTGCGACAATCCTTGCAACAGGTGGTAATGCCATGGTTAAGGCGGCTTATTCATGTGGTAAACCAGCTCTTGGGGTAGGTGCCGGAAACGTTCCAGCTTATGTTGAAAAATCAGCTAACATTCGCCAAGCTGCACACGATATCGTCATGTCTAAATCATTTGACAACGGTATGGTCTGTGCATCTGAACAAGCAGTTATCATTGATAAAGAAATTTACGATGAATTTGTAGCAGAGTTCAAATCATACCACACTTACTTTGTAAACAAAAAAGAAAAAGCACTTCTTGAAGAGTTCTGCTTCGGCGTGAAAGCAAACAGTAAAAACTGTGCTGGTGCAAAATTGAACGCTGACATCGTTGGTAAACCAGCAACTTGGATTGCAGAACAAGCAGGATTTACAGTTCCAGAAGGAACAAATATTCTTGCTGCAGAGTGTAAAGAAGTTGGTGAAAACGAGCCATTGACTCGTGAGAAATTGTCACCAGTTATCGCAGTTTTGAAATCTGAAAGCCGTGAAGATGGTATTACTAAGGCTCGTCAAATGGTTGAATTTAACGGTCTTGGACACTCAGCAGCTATCCACACAGCTGACGAAGAATTGACTAAAGAATTTGGTAAAGCTGTTAAAGCTATTCGTGTTATCTGTAACTCACCTTCTACTTTCGGTGGTATCGGGGACGTTTACAATGCCTTCTTGCCATCATTGACACTTGGATGTGGTTCTTACGGACGCAACTCAGTTGGGGATAACGTTAGTGCCATTAACCTCTTGAACATCAAAAAAGTCGGAAGACGGAGAAATAACATGCAATGGATGAAACTTCCTTCAAAAACATACTTTGAACGTGATTCAATTCAATACCTTCAAAAATGTCGTGACGTTGAACGTGTCATGATCGTTACTGACCATGCCATGGTAGAGCTTGGTTTCCTTGATCGTATCATCGAGCAACTTGACCTTCGTCGCAATAAGGTTGTTTACCAAATCTTTGCTGATGTAGAACCAGATCCAGATATCACAACTGTAAACCGTGGTACTGAGATTATGCGTGCCTTCAAACCAGATACAATCATCGCTCTTGGTGGTGGATCTCCAATGGATGCTGCTAAAGTAATGTGGCTCTTCTACGAACAACCAGAAGTAGACTTCCGTGACCTTGTCCAAAAATTCATGGATATCCGTAAACGTGCCTTCAAATTCCCATTGCTTGGTAAGAAGACTAAATTCATCGCGATTCCAACTACATCTGGTACAGGATCTGAAGTAACACCATTTGCCGTTATCTCTGATAAAGCAAACAACCGTAAATACCCAATCGCTGACTACTCATTGACACCAACTGTGGCAATCGTAGACCCTGCTTTGGTATTGACAGTTCCTGGATTTGTTGCTGCGGACACTGGTATGGACGTATTGACCCACGCGACTGAAGCTTACGTATCACAAATGGCTAGCGACTACACTGATGGTCTTGCACTTCAAGCCATCAAACTTGTATTCGAAAACCTTGAAAGCTCAGTTAAGAACGCAGACTTCCATTCACGCGAGAAAATGCATAACGCTTCAACAATCGCTGGTATGGCCTTTGCCAATGCCTTCCTAGGTATTTCTCACTCAATGGCTCATAAGATTGGTGCGCAATTCCACACAATCCACGGTCGTACAAATGCAATCTTGCTTCCATACGTCATCCGCTACAACGGTACACGTCCAGCTAAGACAGCAACATGGCCTAAGTACAACTACTACCGTGCAGATGAAAAATACCAAGATATCGCACGCATGCTTGGACTTCCAGCTTCTACTCCAGAAGAAGGTGTGGAATCTTACGCAAAAGCTGTCTACGAACTTGGTGAGCGCGTAGGTATCCAAATGAACTTCAAAGCACAAGGAATTGATGAAAAAGAATGGAAAGAACATTCTCGTGAATTGGCCTTCCTTGCTTATGAAGATCAATGTTCACCTGCAAACCCACGTCTTCCAATGGTTGACCATATGCAAGAAATCATCGAAGATTCTTACTATGGCTACAAAGAAAGACCAGGACGCCGTAAATAATTGTTATCAGCCTAGAGGCAGGAATTTCCTGTCTCTTTTTTGTAATTCTATTTGAAAAATGGTATAATCATCGTATATATTTATTTGAAAATCAAATCTTTTATAATCATGCGAGGGAGAAATGTAAGAGATGAATGAGCTAGGGGAAAAGGTAAGGCTTCTTAGAGAGGAGAAAGGACTTAGTCGTCCAGTTTTTTGCGGGGATGAGTCTGAATTATCAGTGCGTCAGCTGGTGCGGATAGAAAAAGGAGAGTTTCGCCCGACGATAAAAACACTAGAATATATTGCAGATAGATTAGAAATTCCGTCCTATGTCTTGATGCCAGATTATAAGGAATTGCCTAAACGCTACCAAGAATTAAAGTACTTTCTTTTACATCACCCTGACTACGGAGACAAGGAGTTGCAAGAACAAAAGGAAGAATATTTTGATGAGATTTTTGAGAGCTTTTATGATGATTTGCCACGTGATGAGAAAGTGCTAGTGGATTGTCTTCAAGCTATAGATGCAGTGAGAATGACTAGTAATTCTTTATATGGAAGCAGTGTGATTGAGGACAGTCTTCAAGACTTACTATCCAGAGATGTATATAAAGCCGAGGACTTGTTGAAATTGAGACTGTATTTCAACTGTCAGTTAATGGATGGTTTAAATGTGGGTGAGATAAAAAAGTCTGAGCATGAAACTATTCTTTGTTTTCATGACAAACTAAGTTCTCAGGTTGATAAGATAGAGTTCGATTGTTTGGACTTGCTTAGAGATTCCTTGTTAGCTTCTTTAGCTTGTATAGAAATTATGGGGCTGTTTCGTTATTTTAAGAGAGCAGTTGAGACCTTAAATAAAATAGGGCAGAAAACACGAGATTTTCAAAAACAACCGATTGTCTTGATGGTAGAATGGAAATATTATATTCAGATGGATTATGATACATCCAAACAAAAGTATGAAGAAGCAAAAATGATGGCGAGGATGTTTGGCAATGAGAAGTTAATCGTTAGTTTAGATAATGAATGGAGCGAAGACTTAGAAAGGTATTGCTAAATGCTTTATAGGAGTGACATTTCTGTCATTGAGGGAATGCCGCTTTTTTGTTACAATGAATTTTATACTCAATGAAAATCAAAGAGCAAACTAGGAAACTAGCCGCAGGCTGTACTTGAGTACGGCAAGGCGACGTTGACGTGGTTTGAATTTGATTTTCGAAGAGTATTACTTGATATACATCCAGAAGCAAACTAGGCAATAGAGCGAAAATTCTAAGTAGTAGGCCTATAGGGGCAATCAACTTGAGGGATTTTCTATAAGTGTGATGTATGACGATAACAGTTTTAAACAAGGGGGAAAGAATGTCCATTTTATCCATTAAAAATATTTCAAAGTTTTACACTTTGGACGGTAAACATCAAGAGCAGGCTTTAAAGAATATAAATCTGCAAATCGCAAAAGGTAAAATTACAGCGATTTACGGTCCATCAGGCTGTGGCAAAACCAGTTTACTAAACATCATCAGCGGTTTAGATAGACAATATGAAGGAGATTTAGAGTTTAAAGGGGAATCCCTCCGTGACTTATCAGAGATTGAACTAACTCAATTTCGTAAAGATAAGATTGGATTTGTGTTTCAAAACTTTAACCTCATTCCACATCAGTCTGTCTTGGACAATGTCAAGCTACCTCTCTATGTCAAAGATTTATCTGACAGGGAGATGACAATGATTGCAAAGGAGCAATTAAGTAACTTGGGCATGGAACCTTTTGTGGCTAAAAATGTTAAACAGCTTTCGGGCGGGCAAAAGCAACGTGTAGCAATCGCGCGTGCCTTGGTAAATCAGCCTGATATGATTGTAGCAGATGAGCCAACGGGTTCGCTGGATTCTCAATCCCAAGAAATGGTATTGGAAGTGTTTAAAAAATTAGCCCAAACAGGGAAAACAGTATTGATCGTAACCCATAATCCAGAGGTTGCCGAATATGCAGATGTGATTATCAAAATGAAGGATGGTGAAGTCGTTGAAGAAGTCAAAAAATAAAGGATTATCATTGAAAAATAAATTCAAACTTTCTTTAAATAACTTTCTGGAAAGAAAGTGGCGTAACCTATTGATTGCGCTAGCAACCTCAATCGGTTTTGTAGGAGTCTTAATTTCTTTCGGCTTGGGAAATGCCTTGATTTCGATGATTGATGAAAATACGAATGGAGGTCAAATCCCTTCTCAAGTTCAGATTGCTTTAAATACAGAAAATGCTGGACGAGGCTTTTTGAACCAAGACGATAAGAACTATATCACGGATACAGTTGGGAAAGAAGCTATTAAATATTTGGAGAGTCCTTTTGGGATGACCATGTCAAATATGACTATAGATGGGCAAGAAATGGATCTGAGTCAAACGATGCCTTCTTATGCTCAAGTAGTGAGTCTCTATGAGGATACAAGTATCTCTGTTAGTAGTAATGAGACGGATAAAGTATTGGCTGGCTCCCTCTATACTGATGCAAGTGAACAGGGCTTGACGATTCCAATCAGTTTACTAAAAAATTGGAATGAACAGACAGGAAAAAATCTAACAGCTAGTGATGTTATTGGCAAATCAGTCTCAGCCAGCATTGTAGAAAATGCTGCCGAAGCTAGCAAGACTGCTCAATTTCAAACAAAGATTGTGCGTGTGATCAATGATGAAGATGATATGGAGAACAGCAACAGTTTTATGCCGTCTCATCAAATGGAAGCAATCTTGAAAGAAGCTGGATTTACAAAAGCTGTATCTTATTTTATCTTGGAACTCAAAGATCCATCACAGACAAAAGTAGTAACAGAAGAATTGCAGAAAAACAAGAAGTATACTGTTCTTTCTCAACAGAAGGTTCTTGATATTGTGATTACTTTTATTCGTGTCATTCAGGGATTATTGATTGTACTTTCATCACAAGCTATTGTGGTAGCAGCGGTCATGATTGGTATCATTATTTACATCAATATCATGCAACGTTCTAAGGAAATAGGTGTCATGAAGGCAGTTGGTTATCAAAATCATGATGTCAAAGGAATTTTTATTTACGAGGCTATCTGGATTGTAGGGATCGCCTTGCTGCTGGCATTTTTGGTTGCACAAGGGGTGGGAAGTCTGGCGAATGCGATTGTAAATCACTTTTACCCATCCATCACGAAGGTTTTTGAATTAAATCCTCTATCTATTTTAGGAACTCTAGCTTTCGCTCTCTTGCTTGGTTATGTATCAGCTTACTTCCCGGCGCGTAAAATTAGTAAAATGGATCCTGTAGAATCGCTACGATATGAATAGTAAGGGATTCCTTGATTTACAGTTTAAAAAAGAAACTAACATAGAAAAACAATGCCCGTACTTGCAATTCAACTCAAATAGTTATATAATAGGTTTGTTGAAAGGTGATTTGTAGTGATTCAAGTTACTCTTTTCACAATAAAAATTTCATGATTTTCATAAGGAGGAAATCACTAATGGTAGTTAAAGTTGGTATTAACGGTTTCGGACGTATCGGTCGTCTTGCTTTCCGTCGTATCCAAAACGTAGAAGGTGTTGAAGTTACACGCATCAACGACCTTACAGATCCAGTTATGCTTGCACACTTGTTGAAATACGACACAACTCAAGGTCGTTTCGACGGTACTGTTGAAGTTAAAGAAGGTGGATTCGAAGTTAACGGTAAATTCGTTAAAGTTTCTGCTGAACGTGATCCAGAACAAATCGACTGGGCTACTGACGGTGTAGAAATCGTTCTTGAAGCTACTGGTTTCTTTGCTAAGAAAGCAGCAGCTGAAAAACACCTTAAAGGTGGAGCTAAAAAAGTTGTTATCACTGCTCCTGGTGGAAACGACGTTAAAACAGTTGTATTCAACACTAACCACGACGTTCTTGACGGTACTGAAACAGTTATCTCAGGTGCTTCATGTACTACAAACTGCTTGGCTCCAATGGCTAAAGCTCTTCAAGACAACTTTGGTGTTGTTGAAGGATTGATGACTACTATCCACGCTTACACTGGTGACCAAATGATCCTTGACGGACCACACCGTGGTGGTGACCTTCGCCGTGCTCGCGCTGGTGCTGTAAACATCGTTCCTAACTCAACTGGTGCTGCAAAAGCTATCGGTCTTGTAATCCCAGAATTGAACGGTAAATTGGACGGAGCTGCTCAACGTGTTCCTGTTCCAGCAGGTTCTGTAACTGAGTTGGTAGCAGTTCTTGAAAAGAACGTTACTGTTGACGAAGTGAACGCAGCTATGAAAGCAGCTTCAAACGAATCATACGGTTACACAGAAGATCCAATCGTATCTTCAGATATCCTAGGTATGTCTTACGGTTCATTGTTTGACGCAACTCAAACTAAAGTTCTTGACGTTGACGGTAAACAATTGGTTAAAGTTGTATCATGGTACGACAACGAAATGTCATACACTGCACAACTTGTTCGTACTCTTGAATACTTCGCAAAAATCGCTAAATAATTCATGAGTCGATAAAAAGCAAGGCCTCTTGGTCTTGCTTTTCTTATATGGAAAAATGGATGACGCAATCATCCATTCTTTTTTAATTCTTTTTCGAAAGTATCTGAGAGGATAGTGAAGCTTAATTTCTCTAATGTAAGCGGATGGGTAAAGGACAGTCGAAAGGCGTGGAGCATAAGCCGACTTGTTTTTGATTTACTATTATAGAGAGGGTCGCCTAAAATAGGGAAATTATGATGCGAAAGGTGCACACGAATCTGATGGGTTCGCCCTGTCTTTAGATTGCAACGAACCAAGGAAGTTTTGTTTGGAAATTGCTTTAATCTGCTTACATGCGTTTCAGCATATTGTCCATTTTTTGTATCAACTATTCGCTTTCTGCGATCATGGCGATTACGTCCGATTTTGTCCCTGAAAACAAGCTCTTTGCTGCTGATATTTCCATCAACTAGTGCCCAATATTCCCTAGAAATCTCTTTTTTCTCCAGTAAGCGATTGAGGATGGGCAGGATAAAAGGATTTTTGGCAAAGAGAACCAAGCCACTGGTTTCCATGTCCAGACGATGAACGACATAGCAGGTTTGGCCAACATAGGCACTGACATGGTTAAGAAGGGCGATTTCGTTTGGCTGATTACCATGCGTTTTCATACCCTCTGGTTTGTTCACAATAATCAAGTGTTGATCTTGATAAACTTCCTGAATGATATTTGGGTTGCCCCAAGGAATTTCCTTTTTGGGATAATCTTCCTTGTCAAAAGTCAATTGGCAAACATCTCCAGGATTTACGATTTCGTTCCAGTGGACTTCTTCTTGATTTATCAAAATATGTTTCTTGATTCTCAAAAAATGACGGATTTTTCTAGGGATGAGGAGTTGTTCTTCAAGTAATTGCTTTACCGTCATTTGAGGTAGAGAGTCTGGTAATGTAAATGTGAATTTCATACAGATATTGTAACAAAAAAAGCCCTATTTGGATAGGAAATAGCTAAATTCTTGTCTTCCTATGATGAAGATGATAAAATAAACGCATGAAATTAGATAAATTATTCGAGAAATTTCTTTCTCTTTTTAAAAAAGAAACAAGTGAATCAGAGAATTCTGATTCTACTGGCTTACGTCGTTCTCGCAGTGATAGAAAAAAATTAGCCCAAGTGGGTCCGATTCGAAAACTCTGGCGTCGCTATCATCTAACAAAGATTGTCCTTATACTAGGTTTGAGTGCAGGCTTGCTAGTTGGAACCTATTTGTTTGCTGTAGCCAAGTCAACCAATGTTAACGATTTGCAAAACGCCTTGAAAACTCGGACTATCATTTTTGACCGTGAAGAAAAAGAGGCTGGTGCCTTGTCTGGTCAAAAGGGAACCTACGTTGAATTGACTGATATCAGTAAAAATTTGCAGAATGCTGTTATTGCAACAGAAGACCGTTCTTTCTATAAAAATGATGGGATTAACTATGGTCGTTTCTTCTTGGCTATTCTCACTGCTGGACGTTCAGGTGGTGGATCTACTATTACCCAGCAGCTAGCTAAAAACGCCTATTTGTCACAGGATCAAACTGTTGAGAGAAAAGCGAAAGAATTCTTCCTTGCCTTAGAATTAACAAAAAAATATAGTAAGGATCAGATCTTAACCATGTACCTTAACAATGCTTATTTTGGAAATGGTGTGTGGGGTGTAGAAGATGCGAGTAAGAAATACTTTGGAGTTTCTGCGTCAGAAGTGAGTTTGGATCAAGCTGCGACTCTGGCAGGGATGCTCAAAGGGCCGGAACTGTATAATCCTTTGAATTCCGTAGAAGATTCTACCAATCGTCGCGACACTGTCTTACAAAATATGGTTGCAGCAGGATATATTGATAAAAACCAAGAAACCGAAGCTGCGGAAGTTGATATGAATTCGCAATTGCACGATAAGTATGAAGGGAAAATCTCAGATTATCGCTATCCTTCTTACTTTGATGCGGTGGTTAATGAAGCCGTTTCTAAGTATAATCTAACAGAGGAAGAAATCGTAAATAATGGCTACCGCATTTACACAGAGTTGGATCAAAACTACCAAGCAAATATGCAGGTTGTCTATGAAAATACAGCGCTATTTCCGAGGGCAGAGGATGGAACATTTGCTCAATCAGGAAGTGTCGCTCTCGAACCGAAAACAGGAGGAGTTCGTGGAGTTGTCGGTCAAGTTGCTGACAATGATAAAACTGGATTCCGGAATTTCAACTATGCAACTCAATCAAAACGTAGCCCTGGTTCTACAATTAAGCCTTTAGTTGTTTATACGCCAGCAGTTGAGGCAGGTTGGGCTTTGAATAAGCTCTTGGATAACCATACCATGAAGTATGACAACTATAAGGTAGATAACTATGCAGGAATCAAAAAGAGTCGAGAAGTTCCCATGTATCAAGCCTTGGCAGAATCGCTTAATCTACCTGCTGTTGCTACTGTTAATGATTTGGGTGTTGATAAGGCTTTTGAGGCAGGCGAAAAATTTGGACTCAACATGGAAAAGGTCGACCGTGTTCTTGGTGTCGCCTTGGGAAGTGGTGTCGAAACCAATCCTATGCAAATGGCTCAAGCATATGCTGCCTTTGCAAATGAAGGTTTAATGCCGGAAGCTCATTTTATTAGTAGAATTGAAAATGCTAGTGGTCAGGTCATTGCGAGCCATAAAAATTCACAAAAACGAGTGATTGATAAGTCTGTAGCTGATAAGATGACCAGTATGATGTTGGGGACATTTACCAACGGTACCGGTATTAGTTCATCTCCTGCAGATTATGTAATGGCAGGAAAAACTGGTACAACTGAAGCGGTTTTCAATCCAGAATATACAAGTGATCAGTGGGTAATTGGTTATACACCGGATGTAGTGATTAGTCACTGGCTTGGTTTCCCGACGACTGATGAAAATCATTATCTAGCTGGATCTACTTCAAACGGTGCAGCCCATGTCTTTAGAAACATTGCCAATACCATTTTACCTTATACGCCAGGAAGTACCTTTACGGTTGAAAATGCTTATAAGCAAAATGGAATTGCACCAGCCAATACAAAAAGACAAGTACAAACCAATGATAATAGTCAGACAGATGATAATTTGTCTGATATTCGAGGGCGTGCGCAAAGTCTAGTAGATGAGGCTAGCCGGGCTATCTCAGATGCGAAGATTAAGGAAAAGGCTCAAACAATATGGGATTCGGTAGTCAATCTATTTCGCTAAGATGCTTGTCAAAGCCTAGCTTTCTTGTTATAATAGATAAGATGGAGGCGTTATGGCACTAAAAAAAGCAAGCCTAGCTTGTGCGGTTTGTGGTTCGAGAAACTATTCAATCAAGATTAGTGGAACCCCCAAGCCTACACGACTAGAAGTAAATAAATTTTGTAAGCATTGTGGTAAGTACACTACACACAGAGAAACGAGATAGGAGAGAGCGATGCGTTTTATTGGAGATATTTTTAGACTTCTTAAAGACACAACATGGCCAACTCGCAAGGAAAGCTGGAGAGATTTTCGTTCTATTATGGAATACACAGCTTTCTTTGTAGTAATTATTTACATTTTTGACCAGTTGATTGTTTCAGGTTTGATTCGATTTATTAACATTTTTTAGAAGGCTAGTGGAGTTAATTACACTAGAAATCTTCTATTTATGAAAGGAAATATCATGGATAGTTTTGATAAAGGGTGGTTTGTTTTACAAACTTATTCTGGTTATGAAAATAAGGTAAAAGAAAATCTATTACAACGTGCACAAACCTACAATATGTTGGATAATATTCTACGCGTTGAAATTCCAACACAAACAGTGCAAGTTGAAAAAAATGGAAAGAGAAAAGAAGTAGAAGAAAATCGCTTTCCAGGTTATGTTCTTGTAGAAATGGTCATGACAGATGAAGCTTGGTTTGTTGTTCGAAACACACCAAATGTTACAGGATTCGTCGGATCTCACGGAAATAGATCAAAACCAACTCCATTATTGGAACAAGAAATTCGTGATATCTTGGTTTCTATGGGACAAACTGTACAAGAGTTTGATATCGATGTTGAAGTTGGTCAAACTGTACGTATTATTGATGGAGCTTTTGCAGACTACACTGGTAAAATTACGGAGATTGATAACAATAAAGTGAAGATGATTATCTCTATGTTTGGTAATGACACAGTTGCAGAAGTAAACCTAAACCAAATCGCAGAATTATAACCCTGAGAGAGGCAAGCCCTCTCTTTTTTTGTGCAGTTGAGGAGCTAAAGGGTGCAGAATGGATGAAATGTGCCAAAAGTGTTTCTGAATTTGTTAGACTGTACACAGAAAGGGGAAGATTATGCTTAAAGAATTGTATGAAGAAGTCCAAGGGATTGTGTACAAGTGTAGAAATGAATATTACCTTCATTTATGGGAGTTATCGGATTGGG
>NZ_JASHAX010000014.1:0-19413 GCF_047464945.1 Streptococcus mitis
TGATTGGATTACCATCTTTACCTGGAATCTCTACCTTAGTTCCTGGTGGATATGTTGTTCCATCTGGTTTCTTCGGTGTTACTGTAACTTCACCTGTATCTGGATCTTGTTCCAATTCCACTGTTGGTGTCTTACGTGCTGGTGTTGTTACTTCTACTGGTTTCGATGGGTTCTTGTTAGGTTCTGTTACTGTTCCTTTTCCTGACAAGTCTCCTTTCGGAAGCTTATCATTTGGTACTTCTCCTGAACCATTGTCACCGATTGTGACTGTGATTGGTGTTCCATCTTCACCTGGAATTTCTACCTTAGTTCCTGGTGGGTATGTTGATCCATCTGGTTTCTTAGGCGTTACTACTGCATCTCCATTTGGTTTACGAGTGATATCGATTGTAGGAGTTTGAGTTGTTGGTGTCTTAGGATCTGTTCCGTTTTTCTCTTCATCCTTGTCTGGAATTCCATCGTTGTCATCATCTGTGTCTACTTTATCTGGAATGCCATCGCCATCTGTATCGCGTTGGATAGTTACAGGGATTTTTACAACAGTCTCTTCTGTTCCACGTTTCAGTTTAACTGGAATCTCTACTGTGCGTTCTTCTTCTTTTGGTCCCCAATCTGTGACAGTTGGTGTACCTGTCAAGTTTCCACCGTTATCCACCGTTAAACCATTTACTGGACTATCTACTGTAATCGTTGTGCCTGGTTTATTTGGTGTCACTACCTTAGTATTTGCTGGAACAGGTGTTTTTTCTTTTACAGTTTTTCCTGTTGTGTCTCCTGTTAATCCATCTGCTACTTTTGGAGTTGCATCTTCTGTATCTGGAATTCCATCGTTATCATCATCTGGATCTACTTTATCTGGGATTCCATCTCCATCTGTATCTCTTTCGATATTTACAGGTACTTTTACAACAGTCTCTTCTGTTCCACGTTTCAGTTTAACTGGAATCTCTACTATACGTTCTTCTTCTTTTGGTCCCCAATCTGTGACGCTTGGTGTTCCTACTAGATTTCCACCGTTATCCACTGTTAAACCATTTACTGGACCATCTACTGAAATCGTTGTGCCTGGTTTATTTGGTGTCACTACCTTAGTATTTGCTGGAACAGGTGTTTTTTCTTTTACAGTTTTTCCTGTTGTGTCTCCTGTTAATCCATCTGCTACTTTTGGATTTGCATCATCCTTGTCTGGAATACCATCGTTATCATCATCTGGATCGGTCACATCTGGAATACCGTCTCCATCTGTATCGCGTTGGATAGTAACTGGAACATTTACAGGAACTACCTCGTCACCATGTTTAACTTTAACTGGGATCGTAACTTTACGTTCTTCTTCTTTTGGTCCCCAATCTGTGACAGTTGGTGTACCAGTTAAGTTACCATCGCCATCTACTGTCAATCCATTGACTGGTGTTTCTGTGGTGATTGTTGAACCTGGTTTGTTTGGTGTTACTACTGTAACTGGCGTAGTTTTTTCTTTTTCCAGAACTGGTGCTGGTGGAGTAACTTCAGCTCCCAAACTACCATTTGCTGTTCCTCTAGCTACTGGACTCTCAAGAACTACATTATCAATTCTCTTAGAAACTTTTGCAGTTATTTCTGTTTTATCTGCAACCTCAGCATCAGAAATTGTCACAACGCCTGCAGGGGTTACTGACACTTTATCAGCTGTCTTACCATTTACAGTCCAAGTATTCCCTGATTTTGTAACTGTTACAGTTTCTGGTGTAGTCTTACCTGTTGGTACATAAGTAAGGGTGATAGTATCAATATCTTGTGGATTAGTACTATTAGGGCGTGTTGGTGGAGTAATTGTTACACTACCATTCTCATGTCCAACTACGCTAGGCACTGTTGGCGTTACTGCTAACACTACTTGACGCTTAATTTCTGCAGGTGCAAATGTTGTTCTAGTTGTACTATTTACATCCGTAATAGAATTTTTGCTAGTATCCGGGAATACTGCTGTTGCGTTTCGAGTATATTTCCCTGAGTTATCTAGTGTTGTTCCTGAATCTAATTTATCTCCAGCTTTCCATGTCCACGTCATACCACTTGGTAAATAATTGTTTCCACGATCTGCTTTATCTTCACTATCTACAACCTTAAGATATCTATGAGCATCAATATTTTTACCACTATTGGCTACATTCAACGTTGAAGCTACTGGTACTTTTGCGATACCATTTTCAAGGTTTCTAGTCTCAATATCAACTACTCGATACTTGAATTTCAAATCACGGCTATCAGTAGCACTGCTTCCTTCAACATGTAGAGTAGCTTCATGTTCTCCTAAAGTTTCAGTATTCAATACAGTACCTGAAGACAAGCGAGTTGCATATGGATTTGCTTCAGTTTTTCCTGTTTGAGATGTAAATGTAGAAGCGGTTACTCCTTTTGGAAGTCCTCCCTTAACTTCTACTTTAGAAATCACACCTGAGTTATCCCATACCTTCAATTCAGGGTTAAAGTCAGCGCCACGATAGACTGTAAAGATTGGTGAATTAGCTGTTTCTGTTAATGGAACACCATTTAAAGTAGCTTGTGGTTTTTGAACATCTTTTGCAGTTGCTTTTGCTGGATCTGAATCAGCACCATTTCCATTTTTAGTAACTACTGTTACTTCTGTGTTATCTTTCACCTTATCTGCTGGAATAGTGATTTCCCCTGTATTGGAATCAATTCTAACTTCCGGATTATTCACAGTCCATTTGCCATTTGTTCCTTTAGTTCCAACAGCTGTTTTCGGAGTATTATCTTCCCCTGTATAGCTTACAGTAATCTTATCTGCTTTTGCTGGATTTTGTGGTTTACCTGTAACATCACCATTGTCTTTTGCTGTTGCTACTGGTTTAGCTGGCTTAGAAAATTTCGCTGTTGCTTTTGCTGGATCTGAATCAGTACCATTTCCATTTTTCGTAACTACTGTTACTTCTGTTCCGTCTTTTACTTTATTTTCCGGAATCGTGATTTCTCCAGTATTTGGATTGATTTGTACTTCTGGAGTATTTACTGTCCATTTTCCTTTCGGATCTTTCGTTCCTACAGCTGTTTTCGGAGTATTATCTTCCCCTGTATAGCTAATCGTAATCTTATCTGCTTTTGCTGGATCTTGTGGTTTACCTGTAACATCACCATTATCTTTCGCCACTGCTACTGGTTTAGCTGGTTTAGAAGATTTTGATGTTACTTTAGCTACTGGGCTCTCAAGAACGATATTATTATCAATTCTCTTAGAAACTTTTGCAGTTACTTCTTTACCATCCGCAACTTCAAGATCAGAAATTGTTACAACACCTGCTGGAGTTACTGACACTTTATCTGTTGTCTTACCATTGACTGTCCAGTTATTTCCTGATTTTGTAACCGTTACAGTTTCTGGTGTAGTCTTACCTGTTGGTGTATAAGTAAGTGTGATTGTATCAATATCTTGCGGTGTAGTACCATTAGGACGTGTTGGTGGGGTAACTGTTACACTACCATTTTCATTGGCTACTACGCTAGGCGCTGTCGGCGTTACCGCAAGAACTACTGGACGCTTGATTTCTGTCGGTGCAAATGTTGTTCTAGTTGTACTATTGTTATCTGTTACAGAACTTGGGAATTGCGCTGTAGCATTTCGAGTATATTTCCCTGAATTGTCTAATGTAGTACCTGGATCTAATTGATCTCCAGCTTTCCACGTCCAAGTCATACCTTGAGGCAAGTGGCTATTCCCACGATCACTTTGATCTTGGCTATCTACAACTTTAAGATAATTATGCGCATCAACATTTGTACGGCTATTTGGTACATTTAAAGTTGAACCTACTGGTACTTTCGCAACACCATTTTCAAGATTTTTTGTTGCAATATCCACAACACGGTACTTGAATTTCAAGTCACGACTGTCAGTAGCACTACTTCCTTCTACGTGAAGAGTAGCAGTATGTTCTCCTAATGTCTGAGTATCTAATACTCTACCCGAAGATAAACGAGTTTTATACTTCTTATCTTCTGAACTTCCATCTTTACCAGTTTGGGCTGTAAAGTTAGAAGCACTTACTCCGCCAGGAAGATTTCCAACTGTTACTTTTGAGATTTTTCCTGAGTTATCCCATACCTTAAGTTCAGGGTTAAATTCAGCACCACGATAGACTGTAAAGATTGGTGTATTGGCTGTCTCTGTTAGCGTAATGCCATTTAAAGTAGCTTGTGGTTTTTGAACATCTTTCGCAGTTGCTTTAGCTGGATCTGAATCCGCACCATTTCCATTCTTCGTAACTGCAGTTACTTCTGTTAAATCTTTTACTTTATTAGCTGGGATTGTGATTTCACCTGTATTGGCATCAATTCGAACATCTGGATTATTCACAGTCCATTTGCCGTTTGTTCCTTTAGTTCCTTCAGCTGTTTTTTGCTTGTTATCTTCCCCTGTAAAGCTTACTTTGATTTTATCTACTTTTGTTGCATCTTGTGGTTTTGCAGTTACATCCCCATTATCCTTAGCTGTTGCTACTGGTGTTTGAGCTTTGTCATCTACAACATGCACTGGTGCATCAATAATAAATGTTCCACGTTGTGGTATTGCTACTTCTACCTTACCATAAACTGGTTTCCCTGGTGCCGTAGTTTTGGACACATCTGGATCTTTAAACCAACGATAGGTTGTTCCAGCTGGCATTTCTGACTTATTCTTAATGCTATCAATCGCTGGAGGAATAACTCCCACTTTTGTAGTTTGCTCTTTAGATACTGGTTTGAAATTGAAGTTAGTTGCTTCTTCTGGTCTCAACGGCAACGTACCGATAATGGCGTTTTCACCCGTTCTATAACGAATGTAGCCTGTCGTTGTATACCCTCCATAGGCAATATACGGATCATTTGCTAAACGTTTTTTAATATCAGCCAGCATCGGATTACTTTTATCTTTATTCACCCAATCCGACATAATACTTTGATCCAATTCATCACCTTCTAAAACTTTCGTTTTAAAAGTGATAATCGTACGTTGCCCAGCAACTACGTTCATTTTATCTTCTATAACACCTCTAACAAGGTTGTATTCAAGACCATTTTTATAAACACCTAACATATCAATAACACGTGGAAATGCATCGGCGTTAGGCTCTGTTCCATCTCCACTATTTTTACGGTAAATATTCGATCTCCAACCATTAGATGGGTTAATGTAGTCCAGCCACCCGTCTACATTTTCTGTATAAGATGCCCCCGAACGTCGGACACCATCTTTTACATATGCTCGATAAGCTGAGTTCTCATATTCCCATGCTGAAGCACTAGAATATTCTTTATGAGATGTCTGATGCCCATCT
The DNA here is from genome assembly GCF_047464945.1 of Streptococcus mitis. Lineage (GTDB taxonomy): Bacteria > Bacillota > Bacilli > Lactobacillales > Streptococcaceae > Streptococcus > Streptococcus mitis_EA. Next base: position 5,316 of record NZ_JASHAX010000014.1, read on the forward strand.
TTATATTTTGTATAAGTAAAGTCATACGGATCTCCAACCGTACGTGGTATAGCAAGTGAGATTTTCTTAGAAGAACCCGCAAGAGCATTTGCTGCTGGACCTGAATCTAGCATCCAGTAATAGTATCTATTACCATCTTTTTCGATACGCTCTTCACGATACACACGAATGTTATCATAAGCTTGATCAGCTGTTCCTTTACTTACGAAAGCATACTGCTTGGTATCTGGTGAGAATACATCACGGTGTGAGTAGTCAATCATAGGATTTTTATTCCAACCAACACCGAAGTCTGTGACTTTAGTCTCACGAACATTACTTGTCCCACGACCGATTTCTTTTCCATTTTTAGTAACTACAGCTGTAACAACTGCATCTTTCACCATCAGTTTAGGATCGACGTTAACAGTAAAGTACCCATTAGATTGTGACTTCGTCTTATATTTTTGTCCTCCCACTGTGATTTCTACATCAGATTCCGACGCTGTATATCCATCAACTTGAGAAACGTAGGCCAAATTGTCATTGAAGGACACCGTATCAACTTTGCTTACAACTACAGTATCGACAGTTTTCCCATTCACTACCAATGTAACTGTGTTTCCAACTTCAATCCCAGGAGCATTTAACTTGAATGCACCTGAATCATCAAGTGTTGAAGTTACCAATGTTGTGCCATTTTTCTTAATTTGAATTGTTGAAGATGGTGTTGCATAACCTGTAACAAATCCAGAATTTGCTACAACAATACCTAGTTTTCCTCGACTAGTTGTTTTATCTATTGGTACAGATCTTACACCCGTTCCTTGTCCCATACTTTGACCATTACGTGGATCATGAGAACCTGAAGTCAAACGCATGGTAGCAATTTTAACAGAGTTAAACATTCTCTTCACAAGTTTATTCATTTGTTCAACTTCGTTCAGAGAAACTGTTGTGTTTTCAAGAACTCCTTGCGCCAATCCCAATAGTTCATTGGCTTTTTCCAGAACTTCTTTGCTTGTCTCATGCTCAGGCAATTCTAGAACCGCTGCCTGCAATTGATCAACAGATACTTTCAAAGAATCTTTTTTATCTGATACAGTTTGGTTCTCTTCGCTTGCTCTTACTTCAGAAGAAGATGCGCTCGCTACGATGGCACCCTGATTCTCAGTTTTATCTGCTTGAACCTCACTTGATTCTTTAGCAGCAGCTGATACGACTGTCACATCTTTAGACAAGAGTTCTACAAGTTCATCAATATCTTTTTGAGCTAGCTCAGAACTTTCTAGGGCTTCTTCCCCTTTTTGAAGTCTGTCTTTAACAGGCGATACTACTGAGTCTGCAAGGTTTAATTTAGTTGAAAGAAGAGCATTTAATTCTTCAACTACTTTTCTTAATTGGGTTTTATCAACTGTAGGCGCTTGATTTTCCAAGGATTTATTCACTTTATCTACTTTGTTTCCAGTAGATTCTGCAATACCTTGAGGCGACTTGGCCTCATCTTTAGGACTTACTACACCCGCAGTAGATTTTGGAGTGTTTTCAACTACACTATCCGCACTAGCAACGCGCGCACCCAAAAACATCAGCGCTGCAACAGCAACTGAAGCGGCACCGAAACTATATTTACGAATAGAAAAGCGCAAGACTTTTTCACGTTGTTGTCTATTTACTTTGTATGCATTCGATTTGTGTTCCATTTGTCCTCCTAAGGGCAATATAATATAGAAAAAGCAATCTTTATAACTTCAACCCCTTAAAAAGAGTTAAGCTATAAAAATTACTATAATGATCGCTATTAGCAAATAACATCACAGCTATCACAGCTATCACAGCTATCACAGCTATCACAGCTATCACAGCTATCACAGCTATCACAGCTCAATTATACCATTTTTTATATATTTAAGCAATCCAAAACCGATTTATTACATAAAATAGGGATAAAATTTTTAATTATACACAAAATGTTATTATATTATATACCAAAAATACAACCAACTCTCTATCTTTGAAATAAATCTGTAATCACCTATCATATCAGATAATTCATATTCATTATAGTTCCTGGAACATTTCTCAAAAATATCGAGTAGTAGCTGTATCATGTCAGGTGAAACGTATACATCCACCACAAAAGAGAAAAACTTGATCTGAAAAGGGATCTAATTCCAATTAGCTTTTAACTAAATAGACTAAGTAGTCTATTCTCTGCCACCTATATGTCTCGCCACAAACAAGGTAAACTTGACTTAAATCTCTTAGTTGAATCATCATAGTATAATACCTTTCCTCAGATAATTATTTTTATCTAATTTACCGGTAGTTTGGGAATTCTGATAGATTCCTTGTTATGACACGCTTACAAATGAAGTAAATCTTCCAACAATAAAACGCATAATATCAAGGTTCACACCTGATACTATGCGTTTTTCTGATTCCCAAGACTTTTTCCCCAGCATCTTCATTGACTCTATACCATCTGCAAAGGTAAAACCTCACTAAATTGTATGGAATATATGGATTTTATAAAAGATGGGAAAAATAAAAATTAAAATCTATAGGCAATTTAATGCCAATTAACAACTATTCTATCCTTGGGCATCTACAAATTCATGTAATTTATCTTTCAATAATTTTCCTCTATCTTTTATAAAGATATCATATATAGATTTATTTATTTCCTCCTCTCTTTCACATATATCTTTTTTTGAAATATGCACCTTATCTATTTTAAATACATCATTAATTTTTAAATATTTTTCCTCACAAGTTACACTTTCCTTCTTTTTAGCAAATGATCCATTACTAATCTCTTGATTTGTTTTTTTGTTAACAAAGTCAGATTACCGATTCTATTTTTCAACTTAGAATTTTTTTTATTAAATTTATTAAAGTACGGATTTTGAGGAATAATATGTTCGATTTCCCATATCGAATCTTCATTAAATCTATATTTTTTTAAAAGAGTATTGATATCACTTTCAGAATCAAACAAAGAAAGACATATAAGAATGAATCTTGTAAACTTTCTATGCTTACTATAAAAATTGGAGATATTTGGAGAAACATAGTATTCATAGATAGTATAATGCCTTCTCACATAATTTATAAGATAATCAGCTAATTCATCAACATTTTCCAAACTAGGATTCTCTTCTTGATTTTTTCCTTTTAAATCTGCAATTATGCCTTTATCAAACATTAAGTTTAAATAATCATTATAATTATTTTTCATACTTACAGTGTCTCCCTTTCAAATTCTCTTTTACTTTTAGTGTATCAGCTCGGAAATGTTAACTAATAAATCCTATGATCTTGTATCTAAATCAATTTTCCAACCGCTATCTATGATAATAATCGTATCATTTTCGAAATCCACAACTATTCTATCACTAAAACTTAATGGAGGATTATTTCCAAATCGCACTCTAAGGCTTTCTTCATCCCATCTTATCAATAAGGCACCATTGTAATATCTCACATTAACACGTCCTGCAGTCCTCCTAGTATCATGTTCAAGCCTATAAATCCAATACCAATTTGTTCCGTTTATTTCACTCAAAATATCTTTTAATCTATATTTAACCATATCAAACCTTCTCCTTTACGCATCTTTTTAAAACGTTTACATTTATTCTAAAGAAAGACGGATAGAAAGTAGCTTTTAAACTTCTTTCTATCCGTTACTTCCTCTAAGAATTAACACAACCCATTTTCAGTTCAATTTAATGACTCATCTTAATTGTTTCGTGTTTCTTCTTCATCGTCTTTCTTCTTTTTAGCAAATAGCAAACCAAATGCTCCAAGAAGAGAGAGAGCTCCTAATGCACCTGTAGCACGATCTGCTTTCGTACCAGTATTTGGCAATACTGCTTGATTTTGAGAAGGAGCTACCTGAGCATCAACTGTTTGAGTTGATTGTTCAGCCTGTTTGGTATCTGGCACAGTAGGTTTTTCTGTTTCAGGTTTACGTTCTGTGTTATCAGTTGGTACTTCAGGTGTTGGTTGTGGTGTGTTATCTCCACCTTGTTGTTCCCCATTACCTTCTGGTTTAGTTGGAGTAACTTTTCTGAAGACATGAGTTACAACATCACCTTCTTCATTAACATCTGTTCTTACAAATACGTAACCTTCAATTTCACCATGTTCAAATGCTTCATTCGCTTCACCTAATACTGCTGGAGCTTTCGCATCTGCTGGCTTCAATTCATTACCTTGTTCATCAATCCATTTAGTGATGATTAACTTAACTTTTGGTATTTCTACTGGATCTGGAAGTTCTCCATTTACTCCACCGTTGAATTCTGGTAATTCAACTGTTGGCGCTTTGGTTGGGCCATACGTTCTAGTCTCTGTAGGAGTGACCGTTCCTGTCTTAGGATCTACTTTGTACGTTGTCGTAGTAGTGACAGTTCGACCTTCAGGATCTGTAGTTGTTTCAACTTTTGGTTTTGTTCCTACTTTGATAACTGTGTCTGTTGGTTGTTTCGTACGAACTGGATCACCTACTGTTGGAGTAATCGCTCCTGTATTAGGATCCACTGTGTACGTTGTCGTGATCGTGTCTTCTCCAGGAGTTCCTTCTTCTCTAACTGGATCTGAATCTTTGTCACGACTTGTGTCACCTTCGTAACGGACTGGAGATGGTACTTCTTTGGTCTCAACTGTTGGCGCTTTGGTTGGGCCATACGTTCTAGTCTCTGTAGGAGTGACCGTTCCTGTCTTAGGATCTACTTTGTACGTTGTCGTAGTAGTGACAGTTCGACCTTCAGAATCTGTAGTTGTTTCAACTTTTGGTTTTGTTCCTACTTTGATAACTGTGTCTGTTGGTTGTTTCGTACGAACTGGATCACCTACTGTTGGAGTAATCGCTCCTGTATTAGGATCCACTGTGTACGTTGTCGTGATCGTGTCTTCTCCAGGAGTTCCTTCTTCTCTAACTGGATCTGAATCTTTGTCACGACTTGTGTCACCTTCGTAACGGACTGGAGATGGTACTTCTTTGGTCTCAACTGTTGGGTTTGGTTTAACAAGGAATGTTACTTCTCGTTCAATCTTATCTGGCGCATAGATTTTAATGTTATTTCCAATACCTTCAACAGTTTTAGTATATACTCCACCTGCACCGTAGAAATCTGCTACAGCTTTATATTTTACGATTCCTGATGTGTCAAATGTAGTTGTATTTTCTATAAAATTACCATCTTTAGACCACTTGAATGACATATTTGTTGGATAATACTTATCGTTTCCTGTCGAATTAGATTCCACTACTGCTTTTACATAGTCATGAGCATCTTTTCCATTACGTGAATTTGCAGTATCAACCAATTTCGTACCTAAAGTCACGATTTCTGGAGTATTTTTCACTTCTACATCTACAACCGTATATTTGAATTGATACTCTTGTTCATTACCTGATGCGTCTTTTACAAGGACTTTCCCGATATGATCTCCTAATGTAGCATTTGAAGTATCTGTGATTTGATCCCCTGTAAGTTGAACATCTCCGTTTGGTGTATCTGTGTTTTTAACAAATTCTCTTCCGCTTGGAAGACCAGAAGCTTTAACCTCAGTTACCTTTCCAGAATTATCACTTACTGTAAAGGTTGGATTGAAAGTTGCGCCACGGAAAATAACAAATTTGCTATTTTCATTGCTAGCATCTTTAGATAATTCGCTACCATTAAATGATACTTTTGGCTTTTCGCTTTCGTTTATAGTAACTGTCACGATTTTAGATGATTGAACTTTATTAGCATTCGGTCCAGTTTCTGATACTTTCGGTAATGTTACTTTTACATAACGAGTAGCTTCACCTTTTTCTGTCACTGTCTTATTCGCAAGTGGTGTACCATCTTGGTTTACCCACTCATAAGTTGTTCCTTCTGGTAAAGCTGCTGAGCCATTAACAGCCATTACAGCATCCTTAGCTTGAGAATCTGCCAAAGCTGTTCCGCTTTTCACCATAACACGAGTTGTATTGGCTCCTACATCAAATACTTCATGTGTAAATGAAGGTGTATAAGAAAGTTTTTCTGCTTCACTTGGGTTATCTGTAAATCTACCACGTGGATATTTAGCACCAAATGAGTACGTTTTTGTCCCAACGCCATCACTATTTAGCATATTCTTCATGTCAGCATCAGCATTTTTAAATTCTGCATCATTATCTCTCTTCACAACCCAGCTCATTCCTCCTGGAAGTCCTCCTGAATTTAGATAATAAGATGCCGGACTATCATTACGACCTACGCCTGCAAAATCATATACTTTAGTGACTGTCTCGAAATTCTTATAAACTTTGTAGTTAATGTCAATCGGAGTTGTTCTTGTATTATCTGCAAATACAACAGTTGCTTTTGCTGTTTTATTGTCCGATGGACTGCTTGTATCTAAAGTAACCTCTACTCTAGCATTATTTGGAACATCTATCTTACTAGTTCCATCTTGTAATTGTAGTAAGCTACGTTTTTCAGCATCTGTTAGAGTTTCACCTTGTATCAAGTTGATGGTTGGTTTTGCTACAGCTGTGTAGTTTACTGTAATTGTATGTTCTTTAGTTACTGTTGCCCCTGCTGCATCTGTTGTTCTATAAGTAAGATTATAGGTACCTTGTTTGAGAGGTTGTGCTAAATCAACATTTTTACCATCTTTAGTAGCTGTTACATCCAAGTTGTCCTTTGCTCTAAATCCTACAGTCTTATCTGCATCATCTTCAGGATCTGTTACTGTTACAAGTGTCTTTAGCTTGTCTTTAGTTAAAGTTCCATCTGCAACATAAGTGGCACGTGGATTGTTGATTGTTATTGTCGGATTTGTATTCGTTGCTTTCGCTGCAACAACCCATCCTCCATCATTAGCTGGATCTGCTGGGTTATTTTTCCCGTTCACATGGTGAGCACGGACTCTTACCACATTATCTCCAGTAATCTTGAATGGGAAATTAGTCTTTTTATGTGAATCCTTAATACGAAGAGTAAGTTTCTTCTCAGAAACATTATCTCCATTAGATACTGTTAAGTCAGTAGTATCTGAGCCCTTTTCTAGAACCCAGTTTCCATTTTGCTGTTTAACAGCATACTCATAAACTGTTTGATTTCCATTTAAAACTTGAAGATAGAATAGTCCAGTATCGTGAGCTACTTTAACAGCCAGTTCACGTCCTGCTTGAACTGGAGTATCAATAGAGATGGCTTTAGCCAGTTGGACATCGACTCTAGAAGCTGGTGACTCTACTCCGTCTTTAGTTTGCGTAACAGAGATTGCATTTGGAGCTTTTATAGAGGCATCTTGCTTCGTATTTTGAGTTAATGTTTCATTATCTTTTAAGTTGTAAGTCCATCTTCCGTTATTATCAACTGTTGTTGTACCAGTTTTACCATCTTGCAATGTTACTGTAACCTTTGCTCCAGCTATACCTGTACCTGAAATTCTACGGTCAGTCGATACTAGGGTTCCATTGTATCTTGTTTCTGTAGTAATCGTCGGTGCAGACGGGGCAACATTAACAGGAACATCAATAATTTTAGACGGTTGTCTCTTAGTTGCTTCTGGTGCATCATTGCCACTTTGCGCTGGAGGCAGAGTTACCTTCACCTTAAATGTTTGAACACCAGCTGTACTTGCTGTCGGAGTAATCTTATTTCCATGTGCATCAACCCATTCATAAGTTGTTCCAGCAGGCAGGTCAGGAGAACCATTTACTTTAGCAACGGCTGCACTAGCTTGTGCTTCTGATAGCGTTGCTCCTTGAGCTACAGTGACTTTTGTATCATTCGGTTTAATATCAAACACCTTATGAGTAAATGTAGCCGCATGCTCCAATTTATCAGCTGGTTGTGGGCTGTCAGTAAATCTACCGTAGTTATATTTACCACCAAACTTGTAAGTTGTTTCCCCTACTGGGTCTGCGTTAATCTTATCTCTCAAACCTGAAGCATCTATCTCTGCTTCATTACCTCGCTTAGCAAACCATTTCATTCCCCCTGGAATACCTGTATTGAGGTAATATTTTGATTCATCATCAGAACGACTTACGTTTTTAAAATCATAAACCGTACGAGCAATCGGGAAGGTCGGCAATACGCGGTAACTCAAAGTCACTGGAGCCAATCTTGTTCCGTCTGCGAGTACAACTGTCGCTTGAGCTTGCTTATTTTGATTTGTTTTAGAACTTGTATCTACAGCAACTTCAACTCTAGCATCTCTCGGAACATCAATCACATCATTTCCATCACGTAATTGAACCAAACTACGTTTAAGCTCATCTGATACAGTTTCACCTTGTACCAAATTGATAGTTTGTTTCGCTTGAGCCGTATAGCCTACCTTAATTGTGTGGTTCGCTGTTACTGATGCTCCCGCAGCATCTGTTGTTCTATAGGTAAGATTATAGGTACCTTGTTTAAGAGGTTGTGTTAAATCAACATTTTTACCGTTTTTAGTAGCTGTTACATCCAAGTTGTCCTTTGCTCTAGATCCTACAGTCTTATCTGCATCATCTTCAGGATCTGTTACTGTTACAAGTGTCTTTAGCTTGTCTTTTGTTAAAGTTCCATCTGCAACATAAGTGGCACGTGGATTGTTGATTGTAATTGTTGGATTTGTATTCGTTGCTTTCGCTGCGACAACCCATCCTCCATCATTAGTTGGATCTGCTGGATTATTATCCCCATTCACATAGTGAGCACGGACTTTTACCACATTATCTCCAGTAATCTTGAATGGGAAATTAGTCTTTTTGTGTGAATCCTTAATACGAAGAGTAATTTTCTTCTCAGAAACATTACCTCCGTTAGATACTGTTAGATCAGTAGTATCCGAACCCTTTTCTAGAACCCAGTTTCCGTTTTGCTGTTTAACAGCATACTCATAAACCGTTTTATTTCCATTTAAAACTTGAAGATAGAATCGACCAGTATCATGAGCTACTTTAACAGCCAGTTCACGTCCTGCTTGAACTGGAGTATCAATAGAGATGGCTTTAGCTAATTGGACATTCACTGTTGCAGCATCTGATTCTAATCCGTCTTTAGTTTGCGTAACAGAGATGGCTTTAGAGGCTTTTATAGAGGCATCTTGCTTCGTATTTTGAGTTAATGTTTCATTATCTTTTAGGTTGTAAGTCCATCTTCCATTATTATCAACTGTTGTTGTACCAGTTTTACCATCTTGCAATGTTACTGTAACCTTTGCTCCAGCTATACCTGTACCTGAGATTCTACGGTCAGTCGATACTAGGGTTCCATTGTATCTTGTTTCTGTCGTAATTGTTGGAGTTGCTGGCTTACTAACCAATCTGGTTCCACGTGCACCTACAATATATGATTGGTTAGTAGTTGGTCCACTCGTTACAGAGGCTGCATACACATTACCATTAGCAGCTTCTTTTTCTGTCACATTCCCTCTTAGTTTTACTCTAGCAGTCATATGTACCGCATAATCTGCATTTACATAACCTACTTCCATTCCAAGAGTATAGCTAACTCTACCAGTATAATTTCCATCCGTTTTTTTAACAATCGCATCTAAATAAGGATCGTTTGCATTATTTTTAAACACTTCTCCTTTTTGATTAGCACGAGTTACTCCTGATCGCGGATCATACAGAGATCTTCCATCATTACTAAAGAGGTGATCTTTCTGATCCCATGGATTTGAAATTGTAACTGTATCTCCAACCTTTTCAAAACCGCTGCCTCCATCAGAAAGCCTTCTACCACTAACATTTCGATAACGAGTGATTGTTACATTTTGTACTGTAGAACCATCCATAATATTAAAGGGTGGTTGAAAATAATAATGTTGACCATAAGATTTGTCTATCATACGTCTTCCATTATTATTGAAGTATACATCATAGACCATCCATTTACCTGAACTGTCTTGCTCATATTTTGATTTAATTACAGTCTTATCCTCTGTAAATTCAGGATCACCATTCCTTGTGTTTTGTCCACCGTTAGTATTTTTATCGACCGATGCAAAGTATCTAACGTTCTCCAATGCCCCAGAAGAGCTAATTGCTGTATAAGCTCTAAACTGTGTACCTCGAGCCATTCTTTGACCATTACGAGGGTCATGAGAACCTGAACTCAAACGTGTTGTAGCATTTTTAACAGAAATAAACATTCTCTTCACAAGTTTGTTCATTTGTTCAACATCGGTTAGAGATACTGTAGTATTCTGAAGAACGCCTTGAGCTAATACCATGACTTCATTGGCTTTTTTAAGAACTTCTTTCGTAGTATCATGTTCAGGAACTTCTGAAATTGCTGCCTTCAATTGATCAACAGATACTTTCAAAGCATCTTTTTTAGCTGAAACAGTTTGACCCTCTTCGCTTGCTCTTACTTCAGAAGAAGGTTGGCTCGCTGGTTTTTCAGCCTCAGTTCCAGTATTACTTTCTCGAACCTCACTTGATTCTTTTACCGCATTAGATAAAGTAGCTAAATCAGTAGACAAAAGTTCTTTTAGTTCATTAATATCTTTTTGAACTGCATCAACTTTATCTAGTAATGCCTGAGCTCTCTGAACTCTTTCTTTTACAGAAGAAAGCACTGAGTCGTCAAGATTTAATTTAGTTGAAAGAAGAGAATTTAATTCTTCAACTACTGTTCTTAACTGACTTTTATCAACCGTATTACTACTATTTTCAACAAGTGCAGTTTCTTTATTTTCTAAAGAACTATTGACTACTTCTGATTTATTTTCAGTAGGTTCCTTAATACCCACAGGCGAGTCACCCTTATCGTTAGGTTGTACTACACCCGCCGTAGATTGTGAATTGCTTCCGCTTACGGTATCTGCGCTAACAACGCGCGCACCTAAAAACATCAGTGCTGCAACAGCAACTGAAGCGGCACCGAAACTATATTTACGAATAGAAAAGCGCAACACCTTTTCACGTTGATGACGCTTTATTCTATTGAGTGAATTTGATTTATTTTCCATTGTCCCTCCTGATGTTAAAATACAAAATCAAATTTAAAAGCAATATTCCCACTGGGAATAAAACAATAAAAACTACTATGATGGATATTTAACATCACAGCTATCACAGCTATTACAGCTATTACAGCTATTACAGCTATTACAGCTATTACAGCTATTACAGCTATTACAGCTATTACAGCTATTACAGCTATTACAGCTAGATTATAACACTTTTAACATATTCAATCAAACAAAATAGTGTAAATATGCCTAATTTCACGAATTTTCAGTAAGTTTCAAGAAAGCACAATCAAGTTATTTATAATAATTAAAAATAAATATACATAACAATAGATATCCGACCCTTAATTTTAAGATATTCTTCAAATAACTATCATGAATATAAATTTATATTATTTTAAATCAAATTCATAAACTTACGTCTTAGAAACAAATAGATGATAGTATTAATTAAAAATCCAATCATTGATTCACTATGTCTATCATTTCAAAGTATATCCTTATACAACGATATTTCTTGAATAGGCTATCACCAAATAGGGGACTTTGATTTCAAATAAGTATAGCGGATTGAAGTTGGAATAGTCCAACACGACTCCTAATTCATTTTTAGAAATTGATCAATCGATTTGCGTACATTTTATTTCAATCCACTATATCTTATTACGAATACTATCTACTTTTCCGAGAATACAAGAACAGCCTTGCACCTCTTGAAACGAGGAACAAGGCTGTTTTTCAATCTTTTGCATTCATTGTCCACTTAACAATGATCCGTTCATATTTGACTAAATGTTTATTTTAGTCTTCTTTTTTCTTTCCAAGAGCAAGTCCGAGACCGCCTAGCATACCAAGAAGTCCTAGAGATGCAAGAGTCGCATTTGATTCAGTTCCTGTATTTGGTAATACATTTTGAGAATCATTTGATTTAGCTCCATTATCATTAGTAGTCTTAGTATCTACCTGATCTGCATTCGGAGCAACTGCATCTGGAACTGGAGTTGTTGGTGCAGCTGTATCTTGACCAGAATTTCCATTAGCATCAGGCATTACTGGCACAACTGGAGTTGGAGTTGTTAGCTCAGGTGTATCGTGATCAGAATTTACATTAGTATCAGGTGTTACTGGAATTGTATTTGTGTTTGAACTTACTTTTCTGAAAATGTGGGTCATTACTGGTTCATTTTCAGCTATCACAGTTCGTACAAATTCATATCCTGGAATTGATCTATGTTCAGCATCCTTTTCATTACCTGTCTTAACAGATTGTTTCAATACATTTCCATCTTCATCAATCCAGCGAACCTCAATCATTAGCTCTGGCAATTCAATTGAAGCCGGCAATACACCATTTTCAAAAATTGTTACCTTAGGTGGATTTTCTACTGGAACTTCCACAGCTGGTTTACCTGGTTCAGTAATCTTACCTGTACCTGGAACTTTACCTTCTGGTAATTCACTATTTGGTACTTTACCTTTACCGTCTTCACCGATTGTGACTGTGATTGACTTGTCACCTTTACCTGGGATTTCTACCTTAGTTCCTGGTGGGTATGTTGAGCCATCTGGTTTCTTCGGTGTCACTGTAACATCACCTGTCTTAGGATTTTGTTCTAACTCTACTTTTGGTTCTTTCGTTTTCCCATAAGTTCGAACAGTTGTTGGAGTTACCTTACCTGTTTTTGGATCAACTTCATAGGTAGTGGTATCAATCACATCGCGACCTTCAGAATCTTTAGATTGTTCAACCTTAGTTTTCGCACCAACTTTAACGATTGTCTTGCCTGCTGGGGTGACGACTGGATTACCAACGTGTTCTGTGATATGACCGTCCTTTGGATCTACATCGTAAGTGGTTGTAGTAACTGTTTTACCTTTTTCACCCTCAGTACGCTGAACTGGTGTACCGAAGTCTTTTTCAACATCTTTAACGTATTCCACTTCTGGTTCAATCGGGGTTTCTACTACTTTGTCCTTCGCTGCAACTTTGACAATTGTTTCTGTTGGATTTACTACTACTGGTTCTCCTACTCTTTCTGTAATAGCACCTGTAGTAGAATCAACACTATATGTTGTGGTGGTAGTGCTTGAACCTGCTTGTCCTGCTTCTTCCACATTCGGTTGATCTTTGTCGCGTGTATCATCTTTCACATATTTCTTAGGTAATGGGATTGCTGTTGTTTCTACTTTATCCTTCGCTGCAACTTTAACAATAGTATTAGTTGGTTCTTTCGTACGAACTGGTTGACCTTCACTTGCTGTAATCTTTCCAGTATTAGGATCCACAGTGTAAGTTGTTGTGATAGTGTCTTCACCATCTTCACCTTTAACAGTAGTTGGGGCTGTACCTTTTTCTTTTGTATCATCTTTTTCATAGACAACAGGTGATGGTACTACTCTCTTCTCAACTGTTGGTTCTTTCGTTTTCCCATAAGTTCGAACAGTTGTTGGAGTTACCTTACCTGTTTTTGGATCAACTTCATAGGTAGTGGTATCAATTACATCGAGACCTTCAGAATCTTTAGATTGTTCAACCTTAGTTTTCGCACCAACTTTAACGATTGTCTTGCCTGCTGGGGTGACGACTGGATTACCAACGTGTTCTGTGATATGACCGTCGTTTGGATCTACATCGTAAGTGGTTGTAGTAACTGTTTTACCTCTTTCACCCTCAGTACGCTGAGCTGGTGTACCGAAGTCTTTTTCAACATCTTTAACATACTCAACTTCTGGTTCAATCGGGGTTTCTACTACTTTGTCCTTGGCACCAACTTTAACGACTTTTGGTACCATTTCTGTTCTACTAACGACCGGTGTTCCATCCGTTACTGTACCGTTAGTTTCATTAACAAGTGTTGATGTTGTTGTTACTATCTTACCTTCAGATCCATTATTAGTAACCGTATTAGTTCCTACATCTTTGGTTTTATCTGCTTCATACCGTGTTGTTACAGGAATTATTTTGGTTACGACTTTGGATTTAACGCCATTTGGACTGGCAATGTCTTTCCTTACTGTTGGAGTAAGGGCACCGGTACTTGCATTGACTTCGTAGCTTGTAGTCTTCTTAACAACATCATCGCCTTCTTTAAGGTATTCAACCTCATCTTTAGCTGGGACCTTGACCACTGTCGGTTTTGATGGGACTACTACT
>NZ_JASHAX010000015.1:0-14739 GCF_047464945.1 Streptococcus mitis
GCTGACTCAGAAGCGCTTGTGCTTGCTGACTCTGATGCACTTGTTGACGCTGATTCAGAGGCCGATGTGCTTGCTGAAGCTGACGCACTTGTTGAAGCTGACTCAGATGCCGATGTGCTTGCTGAGGCTGACGCACTTGTTGACGCTGATTCAGACGCTGAGGTGCTTGCTGATTGGCTCGCACTTGTTGACGCTGACTCAGAAGCGCTTGTGCTTGCTGATTCTGACGCACTTGTTGATGCTGATTCAGAAGCGCTTGTGCTTGCTGATTCTGACGCACTTGTTGATGCTGATTCAGATGCGCTTGTGCTTGCTGATTGGCTTGCACTTGTTGACGCTGACTCAGATGCACTTGTGCTTGCTGATGCTGACGCACTTGTTGATGCTGACTCAGATGCGCTTGTGCTTGCTGATTGGCTTGCACTTGTTGACGCTGATTCAGATGCCGATGTGCTTGCTGATGCTGACGCACTTGTTGATGCTGACTCAGACGCGCTTGTGCTTGCTGATTGGCTTGCACTTGTTGACGCTGACTCAGATGCACTTGTGCTTGCTGATGCTGACGCACTTGTTGACGCTGATTCTGATGCACTTGTGCTTGCTGATGCTGACGCACTTGTTGACGCTGACTCAGATGCACTTGTGCTTGCTGATGCTGACGCACTTGTTGATGCTGATTCTGATGCACTTGTGCTTGCTGATTGGCTTGCACTTGTTGAGGCCGACTGACTAGCTGACGTGCTTGCTGATTGGCTTGCACTTGTTGAGGCCGACTGGCTAGCTGAGGTGCTTGCTGATTGGCTTGCACTTGTCGATGCGGACTGACTAGCACTTGTGCTTGCTGATTGGCTTGCACTTGTTGAGGCCGACTGGCTAGCTGAGGTGCTTGCTGATTGGCTTGCACTTGTTGAGGCTGACTGACTTGCTGACGTGCTTGCTGATTGACTCGCACTTGTCGATGCGGACTGACTAGCTGAGGTGCTTGCTGATTGGCTCGCACTTGTTGAGGCCGACTGGCTAGCTGACGTGCTTGCTGATTGGCTTGCGCTTGTTGATGCTGACTGACTTGCTGAGGTGCTTGCTGATTGGCTCGCACTTGTCGACGCTGACTGACTTGCTGAGGTGCTTGCTGATTGACTTGCACTTGTCGATGCTGACTGACTAGCTGATGTGCTTGCTGATTGGCTCGCACTTGTCGATGCTGACTGGCTAGCACTTGTGCTTGCTGATTGGCTCGCACTTGTCGATGCTGACTGACTTGCTGAGGTGCTTGCTGATTGGCTCGCACTTGTCGACGCTGACTGACTAGCTGATGTGCTTGCTGATTGGCTTGCACTTGTCGATGCTGACTGGCTAGCTGAGGTGCTTGCTGATTGACTTGCACTTGTTCTTGCCGACTCAGACGCACTTGTTGACGCTGATTGACTTGCGCTTGTTCTTGCCGATTCAGACGCACTTGTTGATGCTGACTCTGATGCACTTGTACTTGCTGACTCAGATGCTTTTTGAGACTTGTAATCTGAATCATCTAATGTTGGCGTAACTGGATCAACAGTATCATCATCGTAAGTAACAGTTACCAATCCACGTTCATTAACAGAGATTGATTTAATTTGTTTACCAGCATTTAGTTTTTCAATCTCTGCGCGAATTTTTTCTCTATCTTCCGCTGTTGGATTCGTTTTGTTTGTTACCTTAATACTTGCTGGTACTGCTGGTTCATACTTCTCGTTTAGAGGAGCTTGTTGGATTCCATATTCGGCAGCAGTCGTATTGTCCGACAAGTCACGAACCCGTGCAAATTGTGTCCACTTATTATCTGCACTATATGTCTGAGTAGGATTATAAGTTCCTTCTTCTGTCAATTGACGTGTGTCTGGTTGAGCTACTGAAGCATTCGTAACTGTATTAGTCGTTTGTTTCGCAAGACCATCTTTTGCAAATGGACTTGGAATGAGATTTTTCGTTACATATTCTTCTTTTTCGTTAGTAGCGTTATTCCAAGCTTCAATATTTTTAACCTTACCACTGTTATCAGTAGTTGTTACAGTAACACGGAATTTATCTCCAGCGTAGATTTTGCTCTTACCATCTGTCGTCTTAGGAGCTTCTACCCATTTATTTTCAGACTTATCAAATACTTCAACCTTAACAGTAACATTCGGCGCTTCAGTTTCCTTAGTAATTGTTTTAGTTGTTGTTCCTGATTCGAAATTCTCTGTTGTGTTATTTGCAGGATTTAAAACGTCTTTATTTTGTTTAACTGTTACGTCTCCTGTTGGAAGCAAACCGTTATTAGCATTGTAAGCTTCTGCAAGGTCTGTTGGCGTGAAGGTCAGGCTTGTATCGTTAGGTCCAGCTACCTTAGTAAATGTTTTAGTACCAATTGTTTTATTAGAAATTGTCAAGGTTACTGTCGCACCTGGTGCTACGTCCGTCACAGTGATTCCTTTTTCTGGAAGACCACCTGTATTCGTTACTTGATCATCTGCGATTTGTGGTGTTGGTAGGTTGACTTTGATAGTTACTGGAACTGTTCGACTGTTTCTAGGCTTATCACCTTCTGTAGTGCTTTTCGGTAGAGTAACTCTGACATTTCGTGTATAGTAACCCGGAGCAGCAACGATGTTATCCGCATCTAGGGCTGTTGTCCCCTCCCATGCAAAATCGACACCATCTGGCATTGGAACAGTCTGAGTAGTCGTCGTACCAGAAGCAGCTGTAGCAGAGTTAGCCTCCGTACTTGAAACAGCTGTAGCAGTGCCATCAACAGGATTCGTAGTAAGAACGATATCTGTATTCTTAATGGCATTACCTGGAGTGTTAATAATATCTGCTAGTGGACCTGTAGCCCCAACCGTTGTTTCATAAACTTTCTTAGCTACTGGATCCACTACTGAGTAGTCAAAGTTTACAGTACTTGTTAAGGCAGGATCACCATTTGATGCATTACCAAAACGTCCTCTAGAATAGTTCGCAACTGCGGTATAGGTCGTATTGTGAGCTAGAGGTTGATTATCCGCATCACTTACCTTAGTTGTGTGCCATACGTTACTAAAGGTAGTATTAACCTTCTCAGTTTGAATAGCATTTTCATCGTTATTTAGCTTGTATTTAAAGGTCAAGCTCGATAATGAGTAGCTACCTGGGTCAGTCGAGTCATTAAGTTTATTATCATTTACATATAAGTTAGAGAATCCACCAATGTTATTGGCATAGCCACCACCTGTAACCGAATCCGTTCCTCTATCTGCTTTAAAGGCGTAGAATTTACCAGTTTTACCATCCCGTGTAAATGTTTCAAGCTTTTTGAGAACTGTATAGTTGTATTCGATATGAGGGGTAACTGTACCGTCTGGATGCTCAACCTTCAAGTAAGCTGTACGATTTCCAATCTCATTAAAGGTAGGAGCTGTTTCCCAAGTAACTTTTGTACCTTCTGGTAAATCTTTTCCACCGATACCACGAACAAAAGTAAGAAGATCCAAATCGTTTACATTTTCATCTTTTACAGCATAGAATCTATCCGAAACTTTTTCCACACCATACTTAACGTTTGGACGAACGAGATTACTTGTTCCATCCAAGTAGGTGATTGTGACTGATCCGTCATCATTTTGAGTGTATGAAGCGATTTGCTTGTCTGTTTGTGGATTTGATGCTTTGATTGCTGCAAGTACTTTCGCTTTTTCTTCTGCTGTCAAGTTGTTTACATCTGCAACTTCAAACTTAGTTTCTGGATCCACACCTCTATGTTTCTCTGACAACTTACCTTGTTTCAGACGGAAGCGGCTACCCTCAGAACGGTTTCCTACTGTATCTTCTGCGACAATAGCACGAGTATCGTGTTGACCGTCACTATACTGAAGATTTGCATCCACTGTACCAGTTTGTGTAACTGTTGCTGGTGATGTTGCAGTAGCTGGTGTAACTGTTGTGATATTATTGTCAGCAGCAGTTCCCCAAGTACTATGTAGAACGTTATTTGTAGCTCCAGCTGTGTTTGAACCTTGTCTTACGACGGTATTTGCAATCTTACCACTGTTATCTGTGAACTTAGTTGTAAAGCGAAGTTCATCACCTGCATAGAAAGTATGCGTTGTAAGACCATTTGCATCAGTTGTTTTAGGAACTGGAGCCCAACTACCATCCTTTTGTTTAACTTCTACAACTGTATCTTGAGCGACTGGAGCTTCCGTTTCACGAGTAATCGATCCAGTTGCTGTTGCAGAGGTCAAGACTTTATTTGCATTATTATCGCTAGGATCTTGGCGAGTTACTTCTTGCTTAACCGTAACATTTCCTGTTGGAAGAAGGCCATTATTTGCGTCATAAGCTGCTTTTAAGTCAGTAGGACCAAAGGTTACACTTGTATCGTTAGGTCCAGCTGTTTTCGTAAATGTCTTATCACCAATAGTAAGAGTTACCGTCGCACCTCCGACAACGTTGTCAATCTGAATAGATTGATTTGGCAAACCACCTTTTTCAGAAATTGTATTTTCTACAATAACTGGTGTTTTTGGATTAACTTTAACAACTACTGGAATTTCAAAGTTTGCTTTATCAGATAATTTATGAATTACCGTACTTGAATCAGGTGGAAGCTCCATATTAACTCTATGGATAGAGAAACCTGGATTCGCAACAGTTGAATCATTTGGTTGTTCACCTTGGTGCCATGTATATTTCGTCGCATCTGGTGCCTCTGTTCGTCCATCTTTAGGAACTACAGCATCTTTTGGAGCTGTTACCATGCTACCAAGACCAGCAAGATCACCTTGAGATGTTTCAAACACTTGCTTAGCACCATAATCATAAACTGAGTAGCGCCATGTTGTTGAACTTTCAAGAGCTGGATTATCAGCAGTTACCGCACCGAAACGTCCGTTTGGATAAATCGCTGTCAGCTTGTAATCCGTCTTATGAGCCATGTTGTCTACATTCCAGACTCTACTAAAGTAATCATTACCTACAGGTGTTGTTAAGTTCTCACCTTCGTTATTGAGACGGTAGTCATATTTCCACTTAACAGGTAGCCCAGCAAAACCTTGGCGATTTACCATGTTTGTATAAACATATGTGTCTCCACCGATCTTATTGAACGTTTTGAAGGAGTGGAAGTTACCTGTTTGACCATTATTAGTCAGAGTTTCTAGTTTTGGATAGACTTGGTAAGTGTAGTTCAAGTCTTTTGTAGAACCATCTGGATAAGTGATCGTGACAGCAGCTGCTTTTCCTGAACCAACTTCACCTGTCGTTGGCGCTGTTTTCCATGTGGCTTTAGCTGTTTCTGGAATAGTACCATTGACGAAGTCTCTCGGTGTTAAGTTAGCTACATCTTCATCTTTAATTGCATAAAAGTTGCCATTATTTTTAGTTGTTACATTATACTTGTCAGCCTGACTTTGAACAGCGATGGTAATTGTCTTAGTTGAAGTATTGCCACGTTTATCTTTGGCAACGATCTTCACTGTAGACGTACCTTTAGTTGTAGGTGTTCCAGTGATTTTACCATTTTCATAGTGCAATCCTGCAGGAAGGCCTGTAATCACAACACCATCTGTATCAGCCAGACCAACACCCTCATCGACAGCTGTCAATGGAATATCCACGTGCTCACCTGATGTTGCTGTCGCATTGTTTGCAGTGATTACTGGAGCAACCGTATCTCCTGCCACCTTACGAGCAGTTGAAGGGTCACTTGAATAACCATCTGACGTACTAGTCGTCGAAGTGATGGTTGTATTTGTAGCAACAGCTGCATCTGTAAAGTTCACCTGACCAGTAGTAGGATTGATCGAAACACCTGCAGGCGTTTCATTCAAGCTCCAGCGACCATTACTTGCTTTTGTGGCTGTCAGCGTTTTCGAAGCATTTGTGCCCTTTTGTGTGTAGGCAATAGTCATCTGATTGACAGTGCTTTCTGATGCTTTTGGAGCTACTGTCGCGTTACCAAAATCGTCCACGTTAATGGCTGGTTTTGTTGGTCTAGCAACCAAGGCAACTTGAATTTCTTTATCAGTCGCAAATACTGTACGTGTTTCACTGCTTGTATCCTTGGTCTCTGCTGGGAATTCTGCAATCGCATTATGGGTCCATTTACCTGGAGCTTGTAATTGTTTGTCATTACTTACATCATAACGATTGGCATCCTTCCACTTGAAGGTCATACCACCTGGGAAGTAAGTATCACTTTGTTCTGTACCAGCTGCAATTCCTGTTGTTGCAATATATTGGTGAGCATCCCCTAGAGTATCCCCGACGTTTTTAAATACTTCCCCATTAGTAGCAGTATTTTTACGAACAACATCAACCACACGGTACTTCATGTAACGAGTTACTTCAGTTGTTCCATCCGATACGATAACTTCAGCTATGTGAGTACCAAGCGCTTGATTATCATTTACTGTTCCATTAATCAGACGTCCAGAATACTGGTTGCTTTCTGTTCTACCAGTTTGCTCTGCAAAGTTTCCTGATGTCACACCACCTGGTAGATTTCTGACCTGCAATTTAGTCAACTTACCTGAGTTATCCCAAGCTTTAACGATTGGGTTAAAGGTAGCGCCACGATAGACTGTAAAGAGCGGTGCATCCGATTCAGTAGGACGAGTTGTAGAAAGAGTTTTTCCTTGAACTGTTACATTCGGTGCAATATTATCACGAGCGTTAAACGGTACTGTAACTCTATCTGTTGAACCATCTGGGTAAGTAACTATAATATCACGTGTATGTTGACCTGCTGTCCAGTTTGTTGGTTCTGTATCAGCCCAAGCATAGGTTGTCTTAGTCCCAGCTGTTGTTCCGTTAGTTGGGAGACTTGAACGGTTGGTGATATAAGTTTCAGGATTATCAAAACGAACACGTCCATTTTCTTGGATATCTACGTTTTGAGTTGTAGTTGTTGGTGTGTACTTCTCAGTTTGTGGACGATATTCAACTGTGATTTTTGCATCGTTATTATCGTTCGTCGTACCATTGTCATTTGTCAAACCAACTCGGTCATAACCTGCTACATAACGAGTCCAAGAACCTGAATTACCTGTATAGGCTTTTCCGACATGACCTGTCAATTTCACAACACTTGGCTGACTGGCTGTTGCACTTCCTTCTTGACCAAGTCTATTTTGATTTGTCGTGAAATTCATCGCTGTTTGTTTTGAACTTTCAACAATATCACTTGTCTCAAACTTGCCACTTGGAGCTGTTGCATTGCCATTATTATCACGGACTTTGATCTTATCTAGTCGTCCAGTGTTATCCGTCAACTTGATATCGACATCAATCTCTTCTTCACGATAAACGAGAATCTTACGAGGATTTGCATCATCTACCTTAGCACCTTTATTGGCTACGATTTTCGTAATTTGTGGTTTTTCTGTATCTGTGAAACGAGATCTTACAGTGTTACTGAAGGCAGACTCAACATAGTTTTTATCTCTTCCATCAGTATCACGATAAGAAGCTTGGTTCTCAATTTTCACCTTAGCATTAAAGCTATCTTGATTTGCCATCTGGACATTGCTAAAGGTAGCAACACCCTGTGCATTGGCAGTCGCTGTAGCAAATTCAGATCCGTTCTTATAAAGAACCACTTTTTTGTTT
Organism: Streptococcus mitis; assembly: GCF_047464945.1. Lineage (GTDB taxonomy): Bacteria > Bacillota > Bacilli > Lactobacillales > Streptococcaceae > Streptococcus > Streptococcus mitis_EA. The sequence goes on from NZ_JASHAX010000015.1 coordinate 7,606, forward strand.
GGAGTTGCATTTTCTACAGTGATGGTTTGAGATGAAACGTTATCTTGTAGAGTTGTTGTGATTTCTGGAGTTTTTGGTTTTACAACAAACTTAACTGGTGTATCTGCACCAGTATTATCTGGGAATTGTCTGTGGATATTGTATTCAAATACCCCTGGTGTACGACCAACTTGGTTAGCCTCTACTTTGGTATTGGTACCTTTTGTACGATATTCAATGGTTGTACCAGCAGGTCCTTTAGATCCAGCATAGTTTTGAGTTCCTGGGTGAACTAAGTACTGGTTAGGATCCGTATAAGCCTGGTTTGTATCGTTATTTGAGTACCACCATTTCAATCCAGCCTTATTAAACTCAGATGTATTGTATGGAGCTTCAACCTGATTTACGATATAAGTTCCGCTATCACGAGCTACAAAAGGATAGGCTTGGACATTATTTAATTTCAATGGGTTGGTATGGATACCAATCCCTGCCCAAGTTGTACTGTGAGTTCCTTCACCATACATAACCTTCATGTTCTTGAGGTCACCATTGGTTACGTTATCTGGAACTGTTGTTTCAAAACGGGTTACCGCAACACGTCCTTGGTCACCAACGTTAACGTTATTCCAAAGGACGCGTGCTTCGTTGGTCCAAAGAATAGCTGGCTTGATGTTATTTTCCCAAGTCGCTTTACGCCATTTGTCAGAGTTCCCTGTATTGTGATAAGACTGAGCTTTCAAGAGGTTATACTGCTCGTCTTGGCTGTTCAATGATACAAAACCTTTGTCCACAGTGTTATATTGTGCCTTTGATAATGTTCCATTTGTAGCACGTCTCAAACCATTATATTCAGCCGGCATCATATTATCTGATGGATTTTTCGAAATCGGAAGTCCCGTCATATCCGTCTGACGATGACCGGTTGCAGTACTTGTATAAGAAGCATCAGCAATCGTTGTCGGCATATTGACCTGACTAGGGATTTGGATCCAGTGACGAACATTGGTCTGGTTCATGGTCTGACGAGGGTTAGACATGAGCGTCCAGATAATCTTTGTAATCTTACCGTTCTCCGCGTATACAGGTTCTGCCTTCAGATCAACAGAAGTTTCAACACGTTGTTTAACATTCGTGTTTTCACCTGAGGTCAAATACTTGATACTTTCACCATTTGCTAGATTTTCAGTCTGTTCACCAATGGCACCTGAACCAGTTTGTGCATTACGAACACGGAACTGTGTCCCTGGTTTCATCGCTTTACCATTAAGAAAATCACGTTTACCGTTATTAGCACGGAGGACAGCATTGACGATTGAGTTTTGCGCAGATGTAGCTTGCTTGATAACTGCTGTCAAGTCAGCATTTGGAGTTTTCAATGCTTCTTCTATAGCTGTTACAGCTGCATTAACCTTAGCAACCGCTGCTTCTGTATTTGGCAGACCGATAGACTTAGCGAGGTATTCTCCCATAGTCGCTGAGATTTTAGATAGACGTTTGCGGTCTTCTTGAGCCTTCTTGTTGCTCTCAGCAGATACTGTAGTCGCTACGGCAGCTGTTGTCGTTGTATCCACCAAACTTGAAGTCGTTGATGTGATTTGGCTCAAACGAGTTTCAACTGCTTGTAGAGAGGCGAGGCTTTCAGTGATAACTTTTGAAAGAGCCGCATCAGCTGTTGCGTTAGCTGCATCTTCCTTACGAACAGATGTCTCTTTGTTTGAAGCTGTCTCTGATGTTGCTGGTTTTGCAAGTTCAGAAGTTACTCCAGCTTGTGATTGAGAAGCACTTGTTGAGGCTGACTCAGATGCACTTGTACTTGCACTTTCAGAAGCAGATGTACTTGCTGATACAGAAGCACTTGTTGAAGTACTTACTGATTGGCTTTCACTTTCTGAAAGATGCTTACTTGCATTCTTGGAAGCTTCCTCAGACAAGGATTGGCTTTGGCTGACAGAAACTGATAGGCTGTCGGCTTGAGCCCCCTCCTGATCTTTTACTGTTCCCAAAGTTACTGTGTCTGTATTTGCAAGTGTTTGATTTGACTCTACTGTCTTTTCAAGAGCGTCGTTGGCATAAACAGTTGTTTGTGTTGCAACTGCTCCTCCAAGTACCGTCCCTGCTGCGGCTATCCCCTTCAGGATATCCAATCCTGTTAGTGTATTTGCTGATTGCTCTTCAATTACTTCAGTTGTTACCTGAGCAGCATCTACACCACCACGCAAGACTTTAAAGAGGCCAAATTGAGAGGTCGAGGCACGCAACCAATGCTTACCCGACTTGATCAACTTGAAACGGGTCACACGATCCGTCTCTCTATATTCACCTTCTTGGCGTCTAAAAAACATTTTTTAGATTCCTTTCCAATTAAATTTATGTGTATTTATCAATAAAATACCAATCTATATTATACACTTTAGATGCAAGTAATTCAATAAGTTTCAAAACATTTTTACCTAAAAAAAAAAAAAGTATTTTATATAGATATTATAGGTGGATATGCTACATTTTATAAATATTAGAAAAATGACAATTTTAAACGTTTTCAAAAGGGAGAAGTCCAAATTTTAAGCGTTTTTATGTTTCTGAATTGCGAAATATTAAATTTTTGTTACAGACTTTCTGAAACCGATTCCTCCATCATTTTATAAAATAGTTTAATTTATAACTAATTTGTTTTGGTTTAATTTTGATATTATATTAATTATATTATATTTTGTATAAGCATTTTCAGACGTCTTTAATATGAATAATACAGCGTTTTCATTTGATAATTATTTATAGAATGTTTCGTTCGTATGATATCTTTATCGCTTATATATAGTAGATTAAAATAAGATACGAACAAATCAAATTAATTTCTAGAAACGTTTTATCAGTTATGGTGTACTATTCTAGTTTCAACAAACTGTATTTATCTCTATTTATCAAACTCTTCGAGAATCTCTTCAAACAAGGTCAGCTTGACTTTGTCGTACTCAAGTAAAGCCTGCCGCTAGCTTCCTAGTTTTCTCTTTGATTTTCATTGAGTATGAAATTCAGTTTTTGACCAACCTCTTTATCTACAACCTCTATACACTTTTTAATTTTTGTTGAGTGTATAAATAAGCTATCCATAACCTGCAAAAAAATCCTTAGCCTATTTTTTAATTAGAGATAAGATATTTACTTTCGACTGTTAATCTTTTGGGATTTCCTATACAACAAACCCGCTTCAAAGACTAAATCCAGGTAAGGTCTCGGATCCAGCTGTCGATTTTATCTACTAATTATCCAATTAATAGGAATGTTTTAGAAGATGCAGTCTAGTCTTTTAACTTCAATCTATTACAAGATCAAAAATCGCATACATTTTCTTTATATATTGGGAACAAGCAAATAATAAAAGTTGTCCAAGTTCAACATATAGTTCCACCAGGAAGCTTCTTGAATAGGATGCTAGCCACAAAAATGAGGTTATTTTACATTAGTATAGTGGTCAGCTGTGATGTACTATTCTAGTTTCATTCTACAACAAAACAAAAAAGTGAACTAAACCGAATTCTGATTTACAGAAAACTAGTTTTGTTCACTTTTTCTTATGGTCGAAACTTCTGTTCCACCCACTTTTCAATCATCTATTCGCAGATGAATCTGCTACAGAAAGATTGTTTACATTTCTTCTTCATCATCACGTTTGCGACGTTTCGCAATCAGACCTAGACCTGTTACAGCAGCCAAAGCACCTAGGAGTACAGATGATTTGGAAGCTTCTGTACCTGTATTTGGCAATTGTTGTCTTGACTTAGCTGTCGATCCCGTACCGTTTCCTACGTGTGAAGTCGAATGATCAACATTTGATCCAACAAGTGAGCTTGACGTTGAAGTACTCTCAGAAGCTACACCTGAAAGTGACGTACTTGTTGAAGTCGACATAGACACTGATGTTGAGACTGACACGCTTAGACTCGTTGACTGCGAAGCACTGTCACTCAAACTAAAGTTCGGTTTATCAGTACTATCCGGAACTGACATACTTGTTGAAGCACTTGTGCTTGCTGATTCTGATGCACTTGTTGATGCCGATTCAGAAGCCGATGTGCTTGCTGACTCTGACGCACTTGTTGATGCTGACTCTGATGCTGATGTGCTTGCTGATTCTGATGCACTTGTTGATGCCGATTCAGAAGCTGATGTGCTTGCTGATTGGCTTGCACTTGTTGATGCTGACTCAGATGCCGATGTGCTTGCTGAGGCTGATGCACTTGTTGATGCTGATTCTGACGCACTTGTTGATGCTGATTCTGACGCACTTGTTGATGCTGACTCAGATGCTGATGTACTTGCTGACTCTGACGCACTTGTTGATGCTGACTCAGATGCTGATGTACTTGCTGACTCTGACGCACTTGTTGATGCTGATTCAGAAGCTGATGTACTTGCTGACTCTGACGCACTTGTTGATGCTGATTCAGAAGCTGATGTACTTGCTGACTCTGACGCACTTGTTGATGCTGATTCAGAAGCGCTTGTGCTTGCTGATTCTGAGGCACTTGTTGATGCTGAGGCTGACGCACTTGTTGACGCTGATTCAGAAGCTGATGTGCTTGCTGATTCTGATGCGCTTGTTGACGCTGATTCAGAAGCTGATGTGCTTGCTGACTCTGAAGCACTTGTTGACGCTGACTCTGACGCGCTTGTGCTTGCTGATTCTGAGGCACTTGTTGATGCTGATTCAGAGGCTGATGTGCTTGCTGATTCTGATGCGCTGGTTGATGCTGATTCAGATGCACTTGTTGATGTTGACTCATATGCGCTTGTTGACGCTGATTCTGACGCACTTGTTGATGCTGACTCAGACGCGCTTGTTGACGCTGATTCTGACGCACTTGTTGATGCCGATTCAGAGGCGCTTGTGCTTGCTGACTCAGATGCTGATGTGCTTGCTGATTCTGATGCGCTTGTGCTTGCTGATTCTGAGGCACTTGTTGACGCTGATTCTGAAGCCGATGTGCTTGCTGACTCTGACGCACTTGTTGATGCTGATTCAGAGGCTGATGTGCTTGCTGACTCTGACGCACTTGTTGATGCTGATTCAGAGGCTGATGTGCTTGCTGACTCTGACGCACTTGTTGACGCTGATTCAGATGCGCTTGTGCTTGCTGACTCTGAAGCACTTGTTGACGCTGATTCAGAGGCGCTTGTTGACGCTGATTCTGAAGCCGATGTGCTTGCTGATTCTGACGCACTTGTTGACGCTGATTCAGAAGCCGATGTACTTGCTGACTCTGACGCGCTTGTTGAAGCTGACTCAGATGCTGATGTGCTTGCTGATTCTGACGCACTTGTTGATGCTGACTCAGATGCGCTTGTTGACGCTGATTCTGACGCACTTGTTGATGCTGACTCAGAGGCTGATGTGCTTGCTGATTCTGAGGCACTTGTTGATGCTGATTCTGAAGCCGATGTGCTTGCTGATTCTGACGCACTTGTTGACGCTGATTCAGAAGCCGATGTACTTGCTGACTCTGACGCGCTTGTTGATGCTGATTCAGAAGCGCTTGTGCTTGCTGACTCAGATGCGCTTGTTGATGCTGATTCTGATGCTGATTCTGATGCTGATGTGCTTGCTGACTCAGATGCGCTTGTTGATGCCGATTCAGATGCGCTTGTGCTTGCTGATTGGCTCGCACTTGTTGATGCTGATTCTGAAGCGCTTGTGCTTGCTGATTCAGAGGCACTTGTTGATGCCGATTCAGAAGCGCTTGTTGATGCTGATTGGCTCGCACTTGTTGACGCTGATTCAGAGGCCGATGTGCTTGCTGACTCAGAGGCACTTGTTGATGCCGATTCAGAAGCTGATGTGCTTGCTGATTGGCTCGCACTTGTTGACGATGATTCAGATGCCGATGTGCTTGCTGACTCTGACGCACTTGTTGATGCTGATTCTGATGCTGATGTGCTTGCTGATTCTGAGGCACTTGTTGACGCTGATTCAGATGCGCTTGTGCTTGCTGAGGCTGACGCACTTGTTGATGCTGATTCAGAGGCGCTTGTTGATGCTGATTCAGAGGCGCTTGTTGACGCTGATTCTGACGCACTTGTTGATGCTGACTCAGAAGCGCTTGTTGATGCTGATTCAGAGGCGCTTGTTGATGCCGATTCAGAAGCTGATGTGCTTGCTGATTCTGATGCACTTGTTGACGATGACTCAGAGGCACTTGTTGATGCTGACTCAGATGCACTTGTTGACGCTGACTCAGAGGCACTTGTTGATGCTGATTCAGAAGCTGATGTGCTTGCTGATTCTGACGCACTTGTTGATGCTGACTCAGAAGCTGATGTACTTGCTGATTCTGACGCACTTGTTGACGCCGACTCAGAGGCACTTGTTGATGCTGATTCAGATGCTGATGTGCTTGCTGAAGCTGACGCACTTGTTGACGCTGATTCAGAAGCTGATGTACTTGCTGACTCTGACGCACTTGTTGACGCTGATTCAGAAGCGCTTGTGCTTGCTGAGGCTGATGCACTTGTTGATGCTGACTCAGAAGCGCTTGTGCTTGCTGATTCTGACGCACTTGTTGATGCTGACTCAGAAGCTGATGTGCTTGCTGATTCTGATGCACTTGTTGATGCTGATTCAGAAGCTGATGTGCTTGCTGATTCTGAGGCACTTGTTGACGCCGATTCAGAAGCTGATGTGCTTGCTGATTGACTCGCACTGGTTGACGCTGATTCAGAAGCTGATGTGCTTGCTGACTGGCTTGCACTTGTTGACGCTGATTCAGAAGCCGATGTGCTTGCTGAAGCTGACGCGCTTGTTGAGGCTGACTCAGACGCTGATGTGCTTGCTGAGGCTGATGCACTTGTTGATGCTGATTCAGAAGCCGAGGTGCTTGCTGATTGACTCGCACTGGTTGACGCTGACTCTGACGCGCTTGTGCTTGCTGACTGGCTTGCACTTGTTGACGCTGATTCAGAAGCGCTTGTGCTTGCTGAGGCTGATGCACTTGTTGATGCTGATTCAGAAGCCGAGGTGCTTGCCGATTCTGACGCACTTGTTGACGCTGATTCAGAAGCGGATGTACTTGCTGATTCAGATGCACTTGTTGACGCTGACTCAGATGCTGAGGTGCTTGCTGAGGCTGATGCACTTGTTGACGCTGACTCAGAAGC
>NZ_JASHAX010000016.1:0-4869 GCF_047464945.1 Streptococcus mitis
ATGACTTAACATATAATTCAAATAATAAATGGACGCGACAAATTAAGGCAGTAGATCCAAGTGGTAATGAAAGTGATACCAACCTAGATGAAGCGAAATTTGGTATTCAACAAGGACGTTTGGCGGACAAGATTAAATTGACAACACCGCCTGTCATTCCCGTTCGTGATAAGTCGAATTTGACTCCTACTGAGAGAGAAAAAATTAAATCAGAAGTCGAGAAATCGAATCCATCTGATACATCTCGCATTCGTACTTATGAGGTTCAACCAAATGGTGATGTGATTATTACATTTAAAGATGGAACTTCAAAGCCAATCACTCCTAATCTAGAACAAAATTATAAAACTAGGTCAGATCGTTTTTACGCGGTTGCAGGAGAGAATCCAAATAGCTTGATAGCTCGTAATTTTATCAAATCTGCTGATGGTACAGATTTGCCTGCAAACACAAATGTAGTTTGGAAAAATGGAGCTCCAGATTTATCTACACCAGGTGAAAAAACAGCAACCTTGACGGTTACCGACTCGAAAGGTGTAAGTAAAGAGATTACTTATAACTACACCGTTTATCCAAAGGTTGAGGCCAAGACTGCAAATGGAGTAACTGGTAAGTTCTTTGCATTTAAAGGAACGAAAGAAGCAAATCTTAGTAAAGTCGATGGAGGCTAGGCTAACAACTATGGTAGGGATACTTTTGTGTATACTAACAGTAATGACCTTCCTTCGGGGACTAAGTGGTCCTATAAGTATCGACTAAATAATGAAGGTTCTGAGCTAACAACTGATATTACTAAAAATGAAAGACCATCTTTTGGTGATGTGTGGTATACAACAAAGGAAAATCCAAATTGGTACCAACCTAGAAGCCACAAGACGACTTATACAATTAAAGCGGTTTATCCGAATGGTCGCTTCGGAGCTGCATCAGCTAACGACCCAGCCCTTACAAGTGATGCAAGCTTTGAGTATACGGTAGTTGATCCGGTAGCTAAGAAAGTTTATGAGACAACAGTCGGGAAAACAGATTCTTTGGATGGTATTATTGATAACCCAGGCAATGCAATAAAAGACTCTGCTTCAGTACCGATGCCTAGTGGTCCAGAGCCAGCTACTACAACCACTTACTCTTGGGAAACAACTCCAAGTGTTGCTAATCCAGGTATCTATACCCATAATGTCAATGTTGCTTTACCAAAAGGAGCACAAACTAAAGACAATACAACTGCAATAGTTCCTGTAACCATCAAAGTTAGACCAAACCCACCACAAATCGCAGATAATCAAGTGAAGCTACAAGGAGGTCTGCCGAACCGTAGTATTACAGTTACAGATGTGACACCGGGAGCAACAGTGACCTTGACAATCGGTGATAAGACATTCACCAAGGAAGCTGGACCTAACGATACAAGACTGACCTTCACGCCAAAAGATCTCGAAAAGGCTTACAATGCTAATAACGGCTTGCTTCCAACGGGAGACGTAACGGTTACACAAAGTAAAGTTGTAAGGACTCCTACTGGAGGAACAGAGACTCTTACTTCTGACCCAACTGCTACGACTATTACGAAAGAAAATGTAGCACCAGAACCAACCTTTGATCTCTATATCCAGAATGATAAGACAAAACAGTGGGAAAAACAATCCATCCAGGATAATGTTCGCCCAGGTGCAAGAGGATATGAAATCTTCGCAGGTGATAAAATTAAAATCGTCATAAGCGGCAAGGATAACAGTGGTAAGATTAAAACTCTGAAATTGCATGATGGAACTTCAGATATTGATAGAATCTTCCAAAAAGACTATTCATCAGACGATTCTGCACCTGGCTTCAAGGATACTCCAACGGAAGCTTCAACAACAAATCCTGCTATTCGAGAGTACACAGCAACCTATGATGCAGACAAACAATATGCAGATGGTAATAAATGGAACCGTGGGGTTAAAGCTGTCGATTTATCTGATAATGAAGCTCGTACTCTGACAGTAGTAGCACAAGGGAAACTGAATAAGAAATTCCCAGGTGAAGTGCCAGCGACAGTTCAAGTAACTAATGCGACAACTCCATCAGCAGATGATAAAGAAAAGATTCTTGCAGCGGTGAAGGGTTCAAATCCACAAGAGGCAAATCGTATTAGTAAATACGAATTTAAAAACGGTGGAGCTGTATCAAAGGGTAAAGTTACAGTCATTATTACCTATAAAGATGGTACATCGAATGAAGTAGAGGTGCCAGTATCGGATTCTGATTATAAGTCTGAACAAGCTTCTCGATCTGCATCAGAATCAGCATCGACAAGCGCAAGCCAATCAGCAAGCACATCGGCTTCTGAGTCGGCGAGAACAAGTGCAAGTCAGTCAGCATCGACAAGTGCAAGCCAATCAGCCAGCACATCAGCTAGTCAGTCAGCATCGACAAGTGCAAGCCAATCAGCCAGCACCTCAGCTAGTCAGTCAGCGTCGACAAGTGCAAGTCAATCAGCAAGCACATCAGCTAGTCAGTCAGCATCAACAAGTGCAAGCCAATCAGCCAGCACATCAGCCTCTGAGTCAGCGTCAACAAGTGCATCAGCCTCAGCAAGCACATCAGCATCTGAGTCAGCATCAACCAGTGCATCAGCCTCAGCAAGCACATCAGCATCTGAGTCAGCATCAACCAGTGCATCAGCTTCAGCAAGCACATCGGCTTCTGAGTCAGCGTCAACCAGTGCATCAGCCTCAGCAAGCACATCGGCATCTGAGTCAGCATCAACAAGTGCATCAGCCTCAGCAAGCACATCAGCGTCTGAGTCAGCATCAACCAGTGCATCAGCTTCAGCAAGCACATCGGCTTCTGAGTCAGCATCAACAAGCGCGTCAGCTTCAGCAAGCACATCAGCGTCTGAGTCAGCGTCAACAAGTGCAAGCCAATCAGCAAGCACAAGCGCGTCAGAGTCAGCATCAACAAGTGCGTCAGCCTCAGCAAGCACATCGGCATCTGAGTCAGCATCAACAAGCGCGTCAGCTTCAGCAAGCACATCGGCTTCTGAGTCAGCGTCAACAAGTGCATCAGCCTCAGCAAGTACATCAGCTTCTGAATCAGCGTCAACAAGTGCATCAGCCTCAGCAAGCACATCGGCATCTGAGTCAGCGTCAACAAGTGCGAGCCAATCAGCAAGCACATCGGCATCTGAGTCAGCGTCAACAAGTGCATCAGCTTCAGCAAGCACATCAGCTTCTGAATCAGCGTCAACAAGTGCGAGCCAATCAGCAAGCACATCAGCATCTGAATCAGCGTCAACAAGTGCGTCAGCTTCAGCAAGCACATCGGCTTCTGAATCAGCGTCAACAAGCGCGTCAGCTTCAGCAAGCACATCAGCCTCTGAATCAGCATCAACAAGTGCATCAGCTTCAGCAAGCACATCAGCGTCTGAGTCAGCATCAACAAGTGCGAGCCAATCAGCAAGTACATCAGCTTCTGAATCAGCGTCAACAAGTGCGAGCCAGTCAGCAAGCACATCAGCTTCTGAGTCAGCGTCAACAAGTGCATCAGCTTCAGCAAGCACATCGGCATCTGAGTCAGCGTCAACAAGTGCGAGCCAATCAGCAAGCACATCGGCTTCAGAATCAGCGTCAACAAGTGCATCAGCCTCAGCAAGCACAAGCGCGAGCCAGTCAGCAAGTACATCAGCTTCTGAGTCAGCGTCAACAAGTGCGTCAGAGTCAGCAAGCACAAGCGCTTCTGAATCAGCGTCAACAAGTGCGTCAGAGTCAGCAAGTACATCAGCATCTGAGTCAGCGTCAACAAGTGCAAGCCAATCAGCAAGCACAAGCGCTTCTGAGTCAGCGTCAACAAGTGCGTCAGAGTCAGCAAGCACAAGCGCTTCTGAATCAGCATCAACAAGTGCGTCAGAGTCAGCATCAACAAGTGCGTCAGAGTCAGCATCAACAAGTGCGTCAGAATCAGCGTCAACAAGCGCCTCAGAATCAGCAAGCACATCAGCATCTGAGTCAGCCTCAACAAGTGCATCAGCCTCAGCAAGCACATCAGCATCTGAGTCAGCGTCAACAAGTGCGTCAGAATCAGCAAGCACATCAGCATCTGAGTCAGCATCAACAAGTGCGTCAGAATCAGCAAGCACATCAGCATCTGAGTCAGCCTCAACAAGTGCATCAGCCTCAGCAAGCACATCAGCATCTGAGTCAGCGTCAACAAGTGCGTCAGCTTCAGCAAGCACATCAGCATCTGAGTCAGCATCAACAAGTGCGTCAGAATCAGCAAGCACCTCAGCATCTGAGTCAGCGTCAACAAGTGCAAGCCAATCAGCAAGCACAAGCGCTTCTGAATCAGCATCAACAAGTGCGTCAGAATCAGCAAGCACAAGCGCTTCTGAATCAGCGTCAACAAGTGCGTCAGCTTCAGCAAGCACATCAGCATCTGAATCAGCGTCAACAAGTGCATCAGCTTCAGCAAGCACATCGGCTTCTGAATCAGCGTCAACAAGTGCATCAGCCTCAGCAAGCACATCGGCATCTGAGTCAGCATCAACAAGTGCGTCAGCTTCAGCAAGCACATCGGCTTCTGAATCAGCGTCAACAAGTGCGTCAGCTTCAGCAAGCACATCAGCGTCTGAGTCAGCATCAACAAGCGCGTCAGCTTCAGCAAGCACATCAGCATCTGAGTCAGCATCAACAAGCGCGTCAGCTTCAGCAAGCACATCAGCGTCTGAATCAGCATCAACAAGTGCATCAGCATCAGCAAGCACAAGTGCATCAGAATCAGCATCAACAAGCGCTTCTGAGTCAGCGTCAACAAGTGCGTCAGCCTCAGCAAGTACATCAGCTTCTGAGTCAGCATCAACAAGCGCATCAGAATCAGCAAGCACATCAG
>NZ_JASHAX010000017.1:0-4704 GCF_047464945.1 Streptococcus mitis
TACAATGATTGGTTCAAGCCAACTAAATTAAGTGTTTTTGTTTGGTTCGGCTTGACGAAGAAAGCAAAATAGAGAAAATGCAACTTTGACAAGCCCGAGCTTGCTCGAGTTTTAAAAAGTTTTTGCCGCACGTAGTGCAGAGAAAAAAGTTTTTAAAACTGAAGGCTTGCGAAGGTGCAAGAGGAGCGCTATTGTTTGGGTGGCTGACGAGGTTTGGACGCAGTCCAAGAAAAAATTTAATAATAGGAAAGTGGAAATTATGATTTTTCCACTTAACCCCCAAGTACTAAGAGGGGGGTTATAATTACCGAGGGGAGATTTATGGGTACTATAGAAAGCAAGGAAAACAATGTATTTTTAATTGACTGGCTAGCTTTTACAGTTCCAGTAAAGGTAGATAGCATAGGCAAGAAGGGTGTTGAAGATGTTTTAAATGCTCTTAATTTGAATGAATGGCCTTGGCAACCTCAGGAGAAGGGAAGAAACGGTTATAATCGTTCATTAAAATTACAGGAGTATGCGACTGTTTATTTTAATGAAATTAAATATACGGAAATTCCTTCTGACCGAGAAGATTTATTAGAACGGTATAAAAAAATGGGAGTAAATGTTGAATTTACTGGGAAAGGTTGCCGAATTGTAGAAAAAACATTTGAGTGGGTAGAGTTTCTAACTCAAATTCTAGAAATAGGTGGTAGAATCACTCGTTTAGATGTCGCTTTAGATGATTTTAATGAGTTATTAGATTTCTCAGTTATAGAAAACAAAATCAAGAATGGAGAAATTATTTCTTTAACAAGGACTAGAAAAGTAGATGAGCGCTTTGAATTTTCGAAAAGAGAGGATTTTGATAATCGAGGAGAAAGTAAAGGGAAAACTTTGTATTTTGGCAAAAGAGGTTCAGAGTTTTTACTGCGCTTATATGATAAGAAGAAGGAGCAGGAAAACAAAAAAATCTTTGTTGAATATGATAGTTGGCAACGTTATGAAATGGAACTTAGAAAAGAAAAGGCTATTGATTTTGTGAAACATCTATGCGAAGGTATGGAATTAGCTGAACTTTATTTAGCCGTTTTAAATGCACATATTCGATTTGTAGACCCAGTACCGAATCAAAAAAATAGAAGTCGGTGGCCGATTAGTGATTTTTGGAAAGATTTTTTAAATGATACTAAAAAAGTTAAATTAGATAGGAAAAATTTAGACCCTCAAATAAATAAGTCTATTGAGTGGTTTGATTCGTCTGTTTTTGCGACTATGCAGTTATTAGCAGAAGTTGCTGAACTAGGTGGAGTCGATTTGTTCGAAATATTGAAGAATGTACCTAAAAAAGAGAGGTCTGAGCGACATAAAGAAATGCTCAAAGATTTTAAATCTCTAGAAACATCTGAAAAACAAGATATTTTGAAAAAAATAGCTTCTATCGGAAGATGACAAATTGATAACTTTATGATATCTTATTGTTAGTTAAATGCTATCTTTTTGCAGAAGAGTAAATAGAAAGGATAACTATGAAAAAAGACAGGACAAAAACTGTTTTAATTCGTCTTACAGAAGAAGAAAAAAACAAACTTCAAGAAATGGCCGAAGAAAAAGAGATGAAAGTAGAGCCTTTTGTCAGGAGGACGATATTTTCAAATGATATCAAAAAGCTATCAAATGAAAATGATGTTCTTCGAGAAGAAATTAAAGATTTAAAACAAGATATTAGAATTTTAACAAATCAAAATTTAGCAGATAAAGAAGTGTTGTCTAAATTTACTTCTCAATTGTTAGAAATGTTAGAAAAGTTAGATAAAATGAAACAAGAAAAAGAAATTTTATCGCTTGAATTGAGTGAAATGAAAGAAAAAAAACCCTTTTGGAAACGAATTTTTGGAAGATAAAAAAAGAGCGATTTGTATCGCTTTTTTTGTTTCCAATTTTTTTGAAAAAAAGACACTATAATTAGATAGAAGAAGGAAATAAAAATATAAAGGAAGTTTTACAAAAAAATGTGAAACTTAGAGGTGAAAAACCTATGAAATATGTTGGAGATTATGTCCAAAGAGAAACTATTAAAAATCATATCTTTCATAATAAGAAAGACAAATTTGAATCTTTTGTCTTAGATATTATGGGGCAAATGATTGAAGATTTTTATTATGGATATTCACTTGAGTTTGATTTACTTTTGAAAGAGTATTTTAAATTTATTCCAAAATTTAAAGTAAAAAAACGAACCCTGGAAAGTCTTAATATCGATTTTCACTTTTTGTATGGTTCTTCAATGACAGAACAAGAAATTAACAAGTTTTTTGATGACTTTGTTTCATCTTTGGTTAATCGTATTGCAGTCTTCATTCTTGAAGAAGGTTTTATGCAACGACTGAGTGAGGCAGTTCTGAGATGTGATTATGATATTTATGAAGAAGAAGTGAATAGCGTTTTATTATATTGGGCTCCAAAAAGAGTTGACGTAATCTCTGAAGAATATCGTTTTTGGGAGGACGAAGATTAAAATGGCTAAAAAAGAAAATTTAAAATTGTATGCCTATAGAATTGCGAATCTATCGCAAGTTGCATTATATTTTCTCTCCAGACATCAGAATTTAACAACTAATGATTATCAATTTTTAAAAGCAAAATTAGTTGATTTATATTCTCGAGCGTTGGAACTCTTGATAATGGCTGGTGCAGATGATAACGAGATAAACGATTTTATCAATGATTATAAGGAAAAAGGAGAAATAAAGTGAAAGGACTCAAGCAGTTTCAAAAATTTGATTTAGAAGAATTTTTAAAAGGAAAAGAATTAACATTTTTAGATTCTAATCCTTATTATGAGTATGTTGAAGGGAAAAAAACAGAAAACATTTTAGGAGTTAAGCTTCTGTGCGTAATTACTAAAGATGATACCGAATATGATTCTGATGTTACCAATTTATATGAGAAAGTGACTATTAAGATTCAAGGAGCAAACTCAGTTAATCTAAAGCGTGGTTCTCGGTTGAAGATTGGAGATGGTTCTGCTAAAGTTTGGGGAAATTTTTCTGAGAATCTTACTATTGAATCAAAAAATATTCAAGTTTTAAAAGATAAATAATGATTGAATATCAGGTAATTTCTAGGAAAAGTGAGAATGAAAAACGGTTAGTTGTACTGTTTTTCTTCTCTTTCTTGTTGTGCTTTATCAGGCAAACAAGTTTAATAGCGTGTATCGTGTCTATCTTGATTATTGCTTATTTCTTAATAGAATATGATATAGGAAGGACAAAATTTGATTATTTTCTTTTTCTGATTGGCAGATTAAAATTAGAGCGTCAGTTAATGAATGCTAAAATTTATGTTCGGCTTAATTCTAGAAAAACAGGAAATATCTATGTAAAATTGCCTAAAATTCATATTCTAAGACAATCAGAATTTAAGATTTGGATTCAAATTGAATTAGCAATAGACAACTATAATATCTTAAAAGAATTTGATTTTTCGCCGATATTTAAAGGTTATCGACAAATGAGGGTTATCGATACGCTCGGTAGAGAATCTATTATATTTGAATTAGAAAAGGTTGATTATGATAGACAATTCAAGTTTAGAAATATTCGTGAAATTGTAGAACAAAACTGGGATATTTCTAAAATTAGTATAGACAAAAATACTGAAATAAACACATTAAATCATATTCTTCTATCTGGCCAAACAGGTTCAGGAAAGACCTATGCTCTTTTATATCTGTTGCTGATATTAGCAGTAAGAAACGCTGAAATTTCAGTTTGTGACCCTAAAAATAGTGACCTTGCTGAACTTTCAAAGAAATTAAAGATAGAATCAAAAACCTCAGCTACTGATATTGTTAAAGAGGTAAAAAATGTTTATCTAGAAATGGAAAAACGGAAAAAACAGAGAATAAAGGAAAATTGGCCTATTTCTACAACAGCAATAGATAACGGTTTAAATCTACGAATTCTAGTAGTAGATGAATTTGCTAGTTTACAATTAAAACTACAAAAAAAAGAGCTTGATGAACTCTTGAAATATATTTATCAAATTATTTTAGAAGGTAGAGCATTGTCTTGTTTTGTTATTCTTGGAATGCAACAAGCTAATGCAACGGTAATACCAACTTCACTAAGAGAACAGTTTGGCTCAATTTTTGTTTTAGGAAACAGTGGTGAACAAACCTTTAATGTAGCTTTTCAAGAAAAAGCTGATAATTTACCTAAATTCCCTTTAAAAGCTGGAGAAGGCTGGTTAGTTCAAAACACGGATATAGAGCCTAAATTTGTTAGATTTCCTTTTCTTGAATTTCTAATCTAAAATGGAAACACTTTACTAATCAAATAAATAGTAGTATAATAAAAAACAGATAAAAAAGAAAAAGCATCCATCCACCGCCAAGTTTCGGAATGCTTTCACTAAATTTCTTCTATAAGAAGATTATACCAGATTAATGTTTTATTAGCAAGCTAGTAGGATGAAAAAGAAAGTATCTTCAAATAGATTAGAGAATTAAAAGTGAGAGCGTAGGCGGTGCCTTCGCTCTTTTTATGTGTAATTGCTATTCTAGAGAGAGGGGCGCACTCGTTTTTCTCTATTACAATGATTGGTTCAAGCCAACTAAATTAAGTGTTTTTGTTTGGTTCGGCTTGACGAAGAAAGCAAAATAGAGAAAATGCAACTTTGACAAGCCCGAGCTTGCTCGAGTTTTAAAAAGTTTTTGCC
>NZ_JASHAX010000018.1:0-2500 GCF_047464945.1 Streptococcus mitis
TTTCCTTCGGGACAGAGGTGACAGGTGGTGCATGGTTGTCGTCAGCTCGTGTCGTGAGATGTTGGGTTAAGTCCCGCAACGAGCGCAACCCCTATTGTTAGTTGCCATCATTCAGTTGGGCACTCTAGCGAGACTGCCGGTAATAAACCGGAGGAAGGTGGGGATGACGTCAAATCATCATGCCCCTTATGACCTGGGCTACACACGTGCTACAATGGCTGGTACAACGAGTCGCAAGCCGGTGACGGCAAGCTAATCTCTTAAAGCCAGTCTCAGTTCGGATTGTAGGCTGCAACTCGCCTACATGAAGTCGGAATCGCTAGTAATCGCGGATCAGCACGCCGCGGTGAATACGTTCCCGGGCCTTGTACACACCGCCCGTCACACCACGAGAGTTTGTAACACCCGAAGTCGGTGAGGTAACCGTAAGGAGCCAGCCGCCTAAGGTGGGATAGATGATTGGGGTGAAGTCGTAACAAGGTAGCCGTATCGGAAGGTGCGGCTGGATCACCTCCTTTCTAAGGATAAGGAACTGCGCATTGGTCTTGTTTAGTCTTGAGAGGTCTTGTGGGGCCTTAGCTCAGCTGGGAGAGCGCCTGCTTTGCACGCAGGAGGTCAGCGGTTCGATCCCGCTAGGCTCCATTGGTGAGAGATCACCAAGTAATGCACATTGAAAATTGAATATCTATATCAAATAGTAACAAGAAAATAAACCGAAAACGCTGTAGTATTAATAAGAGTTTATGACTGAAAGGTCAGAAAAATAAGGTTAAGTTAATAAGGGCGCACGGTGGATGCCTTGGCACTAGGAGCCGAAGAAGGACGTGACAAACGACGATATGCCTTGGGTAGCTGTAAGTAAGCGATGATCCAGGGATTTCCGAATGGGGGAACCCAACAGGTACTACCTGTTACCCGCATCTGTTAAGGATGTGAGGAGGAAGACGCAGTGAACTGAAACATCTAAGTAGCTGCAGGAAGAGAAAGCAAAAGCGATTGCCTTAGTAGCGGCGAGCGAAACGGCAGAAGGGCAAACCGAAGAGTTTACTCTTCGGGGTTGTAGGACTGCAATGTGGACTCAAAGATTATAGAAGAATGATTTGGGAAGATCAGCCAAAGAGAGTAATAGCCTCGTATTTAAAATAGTCTTTGTACCTAGCAGTATCCTGAGTACGGCGGGACACGAGAAATCCCGTCGGAATCTGGGAGGACCATCTCCCAACCCTAAATACTCCCTAGTGACCGATAGTGAACCAGTACCGTGAGGGAAAGGTGAAAAGCACCCCGGGAGGGGAGTGAAATAGAACCTGAAACCGTGTGCCTACAACAAGTTCGAGCCCGTTAATGGGTGAGAGCGTGCCTTTTGTAGAATGAACCGGCGAGTTACGTTATGATGCGAGGTTAAGTTGAAGAGACGGAGCCGTAGGGAAACCGAGTCTGAATAGGGCGAATTAGTATCATGACGTAGACCCGAAACCATGTGACCTACCCATGAGCAGGTTGAAGGTGCGGTAAGACGCACTGGAGGACCGAACCAGGGCACGTTGAAAAGTGCTTGGATGACTTGTGGGTAGCGGAGAAATTCCAAACGAACTTGGAGATAGCTGGTTCTCTCCGAAATAGCTTTAGGGCTAGCGTCGACATTAAGATTCTTGGAGGTAGAGCACTGTTTGGGTGAGGGGTCCATCCCGGATTACCAATCTCAGATAAACTCCGAATGCCAATGAATTATGGTCGGCAGTCAGACTGCGAGTGCTAAGATCCGTAGTCGAAAGGGAAACAGCCCAGACCACCAGCTAAGGTCCCAAAATAATTGTTAAGTGGAAAAGGATGTGGGGTTGCACAGACAACTAGGATGTTAGCTTAGAAGCAGCTATTCATTCAAAGAGTGCGTAATAGCTCACTAGTCGAGTGACCCTGCGCCGAAAATGTACCGGGGCTAAAACAATTTACCGAAGCTGTGGATACCTTTATAGGTATGGTAGGAGAGCGTTCTATGTGTGAAGAAGGTGTACCGTGAGGAGTGCTGGAACGCATAGAAGTGAGAATGCCGGTATGAGTAGCGAAAGACAGGTGAGAATCCTGTCCACCGTAAGACTAAGGTTTCCAGGGGAAGGCTCGTCCGCCCTGGGTTAGTCGGGACCTAAGGAGAGACCGAAAGGTGTATCCGATGGACAACAGGTTGATATTCCTGTACTAGAGTATGTAGTGATGGAGGGACGCAGTAGGCTAACTAAAGCAGACGATTGGAAGTGTCTGTCTAAGCAGTGAGGTGTGATATGAGTCAAATGCTTATATCTATAACATTGAGCTGTGATGGGGAGCGAAGTTTAGTAGCGAAGTTAGTGACGTCACACTGCCAAGAAAAGCTTCTAGCGTTTAAACATACTCTACCCGTACCGCAAACCGACACAGGTAGTCGAGGCGAGTAGCCTCAGGTGAGCGAGAGAACTCTCGTTAAGGAACTCGGCAAAATGACCCCGTAACTTCGGGAGAAGGG
>NZ_JASHAX010000019.1:0-3545 GCF_047464945.1 Streptococcus mitis
CCAAAGAAAGCAATGTAACGGATACCTTCTTGGTAACTACCAAAGAGGTGCTGAAACACTTTGGATTGAACGCTTCAGGCTATAATTACGAGCGTGTGGCACGTGGCTTTAAAGCCTTAAACGAAAATACTGCGTTATATTTTGCGATTGAGAAAAACGGTAAAAAGGGAATTCGTATGGGGCAATTATTCTCTATGATTGAGTTTATGGAGAATGGAGAGGTATCGTTTAAATTTTCGGAGTTTGCTGCGCCTTACGTATTTGCTTTACGTAGCCAGTTCTTCTCGTTCAAATTGGCAGAGTTAGCTCAAATCAAATCAAAGTATGCCATTATTTTGATGAAATTGTGGGAAGCAAATCGCTTTAAAAATCAACGTGTCACAACCATTCAAGGAGATTTAGACGATTGGCAAGATTGGTTTTTAGGGGAAGAGAGAAGAATGCCCCCTGCAATCTTTGCAAGGAACTGTCTGAAAGTTGGGGCAGAAGAGCTAGAGAAAAAATTAGGGGTAGATGTTTATCTAAACGTAGTTAAAAATGGCAGAAAGGTCATTGGCTATGAAATGCAGATTACTGATAATCGACAACCAACAACTGCCGAAGTGATACAACATGCAACAGAGAACAGTCATCAAACAGATATCTACGACTTTTTAGACTAATCAACGCAGAAAAGGGAGTCACAAAATGACAGAAAGAGCGGAACTGATAAACGATATCGAGAAATTAAAAGCTGAAAGAAATAGATTATTGAGGCAAGTAGAAGAAGCTGAGCAGTGGGAAAGTACTGCATGGGATAGTTTTAATGCCTTGGCTGACCATCTACGAGCTACAGAGAAAAAGCAAGTCATTGCCCAAAACTACTGGGATAGTTCTCGAAGGGCTATTGAAAGTCAATTTGAATTCGTAGCTAGTCAAATTGCTCGAGTGAAAAAAGTGTTGGATAAAAAACGTTATGAATTACTAGAGGGTGAAATTGACGAATTGATGAAAGAGATTGCTGAATTAGCAGATGTTCTCGGTTTGGAGATTGAGGAGCTACCAAAACACTTGCCGTTTTACACCTTACCAGCTGACGAGATTGTTGATTGAGAAATCAGCCTCTCTTTTTTTGTGTGTATCTGTATGAGATAAGAGTATGTTAAAGTGTGAGATAGTCAAAAAGGGTGATAAACAGGATAGTGTGTGAAAGTAGGCGAAGCCGAGAAAATTACCGGTACTGGAAACGTTGATACTATCAACTCCACACGCTTCGTGGGGACAGTTTCCCTTATGCTCTTTCAGATGATAGATAAGTAAATTTCCTAGTAAAAACTAAATAAGGGGTTTGGGGCCTCCCAAAAATCAGTTTTCATTTTGAAACTGACCTAGCATGTGGTAAACTTACTGGTAAGGTGATACCCACATGCTACGCTTGCCGGAATGAAACTAGACTAGTAAGGAGGATTTAGAGTCATGTCAGATTGGAAAACACTAAAAGAGGTCGCAGAGGAGTTAGGGATATCAAAAGACCTGGTAAAGTATCACAGAAAAAATTTAAATATTTTCCAGGTTGAACAAAAGGATGGAGTGTATCGTATATCTTCTTCAGGAGTAGATGAGATTCGTTCTCGACTGAGAAAAGATAGCTATGATGCCACGTTTGAAGAAAAGGTCATGCGTCGTCTTAATATGCTTGAAAAACAGCAAGAATTGATATACGAGTTATTGCTTAAAGCGTTAAATGAGCGTAAATAGCCTCTAAAAGGCTCATAGGTGCTTGTTTAGGATTTTGTGGTATATTTATATGGTTTTGATGTTAAAACGCGTTAGGAGGGAAATAAGGGGGTTATAGAGGGATATTGATAAGTACAATATAAAAGCTCATAAAAACAATTTTATGAGCTTTTATATTGTTGTTTCTAGAGAGCGACATATACCATGTAAGCATGACTAGATATACTTTGTAATAAATCTTTCCCATTGACAGAAGTGTACGTATTAGGTTCTATTGTTGTTCGTTTTACGTTTGAGAGTGCGAACCAGTGCATATTCTCAGGTTCTCTCTCCCAGATTGATGGAACTGTATAGCCTTCTGGGATTGGTATTTTTGCTCCTTTGCCTAGAGCTTCTACATCAGCAATAATTGCGTAACTGCCATCCTTGATAGTAAGGATGATTTTTTTAATTAGATGACGATATTCCTTTCTAGGTCCTCGCTCCATCGTTAGAAGAACTTTCCCATTGTGTTCTTTTGCGTGAAGAGCATAAAAATTTATTCCTTCACGTGCGCTAAGTTCTCCATCGAATCGTTCTCCAAATTTGTAAACCAAAGCTAGTCCATTTTCGTATTGTTCTAAATTTGACATCTTAGAAGCTCCTTTAGTTAAATTCTAGTTTCAGTAAGTTGAAATCTAGTTGCAAACTAGTATAGCATTTTTGAGAATAAAGTGCAAGGGAATTTGTAAAAAAATTTTTTGTGCGCTTTATTCCATGGTATAATAACAAAGTCGCAACACCCAGTTAGCACTGCTAAGGAGGTGAGACTTTATGCTAAAATGCTTTATCGAGCTTGTTCTGCTACCACTGCTTGTCGGTGTCAGTACAGAACTGATTGCGGAGTGGCTAATCCGTAAGTGGCATGACAAATGCGACAAGTAATCTAGCCTGAGTGCCTTGAGCAAGCACAAAAAACACCCTTGGCTGCAACCTTGGGTGTTTTCTTTATGCTTAGCTTTATCGAACTTTCAAGCAATATAATTATATCACGTGCTAGAACACGTGTCAAAACTAGACACTTGTGATATAATCAAATTGAGGCGCCTCAGCGATACGGTCGGTGGCGTGTATCTCTTTATACGTAGGGCGACTGGAAACGGATAGCTCAAAGGGTACAATTTTGTGTCGGGTGTGGGACTGCCTTCAGCTTTGAGCTGTAAAGACCCCTTATATATTTTAAAGAGATTGGCCCGATAGGGTCTCTTTTTTTTTTTTGAAAAATAAAAAAAATAAGGCTTTTTTTCTAAAGGAGATACTTTCATACTTACTTTATATATACTTTATATATACTTTAGGGGGGTCAAAAAGTCAGTAATATCAAGGGTTTTCACGGAGATAAGTGACAAAAAAATACGTGATACATGACAAAAAAATACGTGATACATGACAAAAAAATACGTGATACATGACAAAAAAATACGTGATACATGACAAAAAAGTAATAAGTTACTTGAAGTTTGTCATATGATATTATATAATCATTTATGACAAAAAAATACGTGAGGTTAAACCATGAAAAAAGGGAAGTCAGAAAATGCGTTTGAGGGCTTGATGTCTAGGCAAGATTATCTAGTAGTACAAGCGAATGACCTAGCCAAAGCCTTTGGGAATTTAAAAGCTTTTGAACATAAGCTCCTGGACTATTGTTTTAGCTATGTTACCAAAGAAAGCAATGTAACGGATACCTTCTTGGTAACTACCAAAGAGGTGCTGAAACACTTTGGATTGAACGCTTCAGGCTATAATTACGAGCGTGTGGCACGTGGCTTTAAAGCCTTAAACGAAAA
>NZ_JASHAX010000020.1:0-2149 GCF_047464945.1 Streptococcus mitis
TTTGATACAGCTCCACCGTTTTTAAATTCGTATTTACTAATACGATTTGCCTCTTGTGGATTTGAACCCTTCACCGCTGCAAGAATCTTTTCTTTATCATCTGCTGATGGAGTTGTCGCATTAGTTATTTGAACTGTCGCTGGCACTTCACCTGGGAATTTCTTATTCAGTTTCCCTTGTGCTACTACTGTCAGAGTACGAGCTTCATTATCAGATAAATCGACAGCTTTAACCCCACGGTTCCATTTATTACTATCTGCATATTGTTTGTCTGCATCATAGGTTGCTGTGTACTCTCGAATAGCAGGATTTGTTGTTGAAGCTTCCGTTGGAGTGTCTTTAAATCCAGGTGCAGAATCGTCTGACGAATAGTCTTTTTGGAAGATTCTATCTATATCTGAAGTTCCATCATGCAATTTCAGAGTTTTAATCTTACCACTGTTATCCTTGCCGCTTATGACGATTTTAATTTTATCACCTGCGAAGATTTCATATCCTCTTACACCTGGGCGAACATTATCCTGGATGGATTGTTTTTCCCACTGTTTTGTCTTATCATTCTGGATATAGAGATCAAATGCTGGTTCTGGTGCTACATTTTCCTTAGTAATTGCTTTAGTCGTTGATGTGCTAAGAGTCTCCGGATTTCCTTCAGGATTTGTAACGACTTTAGTTTGTGTAACCGTTACGTCTCCCGTTGGAAGCAAACCGTTACTATCTGCTAATTCATCCGCTCCAAATGTGACACTTGTAGCACCAGCTGGTACTGTCTTCGGAATTGTCTTACTTCCAAGTTTCAAGGTCACTGTCGCACCTGGTGTCACATCTGTCACAGTAATACCACGGTTTGGAAGACCACCTTGTAGCTTCACTTGATTATCTGCGATTTGTGGTGTTTTTAGGTTGACTTTGATAGTTACTGGAACTAATTTATCGTTACGACTACTTGTTGCAGCACCTAGTGGTAATGTTACTTTAACTTTTTTAGTTATATAACCTGGAGTGGAAATATCAGATTCACTTAGAGGTGTTTCCCATGCATAATCTGTTCCAGCTGGTATTACTGGTGTATTAGCAGCATTTGTAATCGTTTCACCCGGAGTTGTGCTAATAGTTGACAACGGAGACATATTACCCACTGTTGTTTCATAAACTTTCTTAGCAACTGGATTCACTACTGTATAATTAAATGTAGTCTCGCTTGTCAAAGCACGATCTTGTGCAGACGGAGTCCCAAAGCGTCCTGTTGGATAAGTCGCTACTACACGGTACTCTGTTTGATGCGCTTGGCTATTATTCCAGACACTACTAAACTCTGGTTTCCCACCAGCTTGTGTTTTCTGTAATGCACCTGGGCCATTTAAGTTACTATTTAATTTATACTCATAAGACCAGGTCGTATTGGCCGGAAGCTCCTTTTGATTTACATATAAGTAAGTGTCTCCACCATAATTATTAGCCCAGCTACCTCCGTTGGTTCTACCATTACCATCATCTTTAAAGGAATAAAACTTACCTGTCACCCCATTGTTGGTTTTAGCCTCAACCTTTGGATAAACAGTATAGTTATACTCAATTTCATCCGGCTGTTGACGCTTATCTGGATAGGTAACTACCAACTTCGCAGTACGATTTTCTCCTACAGTAAATGTCGGCTCACTTCCTTGCTTCCACGTAACAGTTGTTCCTGCTGGTAAAGGTTGATTCCCCACTCCACGAACAAAATCCTTTGGATTTAGACTTGCTAAGCTTTCGTCACTAATTGCATAAAACTTATCCGCTACTTTCTCAACACCGTATTTTACCTTTGGTGGAACCGTAGTAGAAGTACCATCCTTATAAGTGATTGTTACGGTGCCATCTTTTGATATTCTATAGCCTTCCTCTCCATCTTTAATACGATTCGTATCTTTAGGATTAGCTGCCTTCACTGCCGCAAGAATCTTAGCGCGTTCTGGATCTGTCAAGGAGTTTGGATTGGCAACTACAACCGCATCTGTTGGCTGATCCCCTGGGAATTTATCCGCCAAACGTCCTTGTTGAATACCAAATTTCGCTTCATCTAGGTTGGTATCACTTTCATTACCACTTGGATCTACTGCCTTAATTTGTCGCGTCCATTTATTATTTGAATTATATGTTAAGTCAT
>NZ_JASHAX010000021.1:0-1603 GCF_047464945.1 Streptococcus mitis
GAGCCTACTGAAAAAGTCATCAAATTGATGGCTTTTTTGTTATACTAGAGATGAGGTGAGATGATGCTTGATAATCAGTTAACTATGGATGTCAGTCCTTATTCTAGTTTGTATGATATCGTGGTTCCTAAAACCCACTTTTTACGTCAGCTAACTGAACTCTGTGATTTTAGCTTTATTTATGATGAACTAGAAAAGAATTATCGTCCCGATTTTGGGCGTAAAGCTTATTCACCGATTATGATGTTCAAATATCTCTTGTTAAAAGATATTTATAAGTTATCAGATGTAGATGTGGTAGGACGTTCCTTGTCAGATATGGCCTTTAAATTTTTTCTTGGTCTAGCTCCTGAGGATTCTGTTATCGAGCCATCCTCTCTGACAAAATTTAGAAAGCTAAGAATTAAAGATGACAAACTGCTTGATGTATTGATTCAGAAGTCTGTTCAAATTGCACTCGAACATAACTTGATTAAGAGTAAAATCCTCATTGTGGATGCCACTCACACCAAATCTCATTATAATCATAAGAAACCCCAAGAAATCCTTAGAGAGCGTTCAAAAGCTTTACGTAAAACAATTTATCAACATTCAGAAGATATCAAAATAGAATTTCCAAAAAAACCTCAGGAAGATAACCTCGAAGCAGAGTTGACCTATACAGAGGAATTAATGGCTATGGTTGAAAAACACGAGGAACTCTTAGCCCTACCGGCTGTGTCTCAAAAGTTCAATTACCTAAAAGAGGCTGTCGAGGACGACTTAGAACACTTGGAAGCTTCTGTTAAGGAGGAGGCTAGGCTTGGACATAAGACAGCCGACAGCTCTTTCTATGGATATAAAAGTCATATCGCTATGACGGATGAACGGATTATTACTGCTTGTGTGGTCACTTCTGGCGAACAAAGCGATGGGAAATATTTACCTGAATTATATGCCAAAACAAAGGAAAATAGTCTGGACATCGAGACTATTATTGGTGATGCGGCTTATTCAGGAAAGGACAACATTCAACTAGCTCGCAAAGAAAAGATTCATTTGGTTTCAAAACTGAATCCTTCTGTTTCAAAAGGTTACCGTAAAGAAGAGGATGCGTTTGAATTTAATAAAGATGCAGGGCTATTTGTCTGTCCAGAAGGACACATGGCTGTTCGCAAAGCAAGGACAGGGAAAAAATATCAAAATAAGAATCAAGTTGTCACTCATTACTTTGACATTGAGAAGTGCAAGAGTTGCCTTTCAAAGGAAGGATGTTATAAGGAGGGGGCAAAGTCTAAAACTTATTCAATAGCCATTAAAAGTGACGACCATCTTTTCCAGAAGAAATTTCAGGAAACACCTTATTTTAAAGAAATGGCCAGACATCGCTATAAAATCGAAGCAAAGAATGCCGAACTAAAACAGAGACACGGCTTTGATGTCGCGAGAGCATCGGGTCTTTTCAGCATGGAGTTACAGGCAGCCACAACCATCTTCGTGGTCAATATGAAACGAATTATGACCTTAATAAATACAAAATAACCGAGGAATTCGCTCAAATTAACGAGAGATTCCTCGGTTTTCATTTCATTAAAAGTAAGAGACCTATTTTTTCAGTGGGCTC
>NZ_JASHAX010000022.1:0-1126 GCF_047464945.1 Streptococcus mitis
TTTCTGGATTTGCTACTACTGTCTTATCTGCTGGTTTAACGATGTCGTTACCTGCATTTGGTTTAGTTGCAGCTTCTGGATCTTTCGTCAAGTCTGTTGCTGGAATTACAGCTGTCTTACCTTCTGGGGTTGTGACTGTTGCGTTTCCTTTGTCATCCACAACTACTGTTGCATCTGGATTTACAGCTTTAACTTTATCTTCGATCGCTTTCTTCTCAGCATCTGTAAGTTTTTCTGGATTTGCTACTACTGTCTTATCTGCTGGTTTAACGATGTCGTTGCCTGCATTTGGTTTAGTTGCAGCTTCTGGATCTTTCGTCAAGTCTGCTGCTGGAATTACTACTGGTTCTCCATCTTTTGGTGTAACTGTTGCGTTTCCTTTGTCATCTACAACTACTGTTGCATCTGGATTTACAGCTTTAACTTTATCTTCGATCGCTTTCTTCTCAGCATCTGTAAGTTTTTCTGGATTTGCTACTACTGTCTTATCTGCTGGTTTAACGATGTCGTTACCTGCATTTGGTTTAGTTGCAGCTTCTGGATCTTTTGTCAAGTCTGCTGATGGAATTACAGCTGTCTTACCTTCTGGGGTTGTAACTGTTGTATTTCCTTTATCATCTACAACTACTGTTGCATCTGGGTTTACAGCTTTAACTTTATCTTCGATCGCTTTCTTCTCAGCATCTGTAAGTTTTTCTGGATTTGCTACTACTGTCTTATCTGCTGGTTTAACGATGTCGTTTCCTGCATTTGGTTTAGTTGCAGCTTCTGGATCTTTCGTCAAGTCTGCTGCTGGAATTACTGCTGTCTTACCTTCTGGAGTTGTGACTGTCGCATTTCCTTTATCATCTACAACTACTGTTGCATCTGGGTTTACAGATTTAACTTTATCTTCGATCGCTTTCTTCTCAGCATCTGTAAGTTTTTCTGGATTTGCTACTACTGTCTTATCTGCTGGTTTAACGATGTCGTTACCTGCATTTGGTTTAGTTGCAGCTTCTGGATCTTTCGTCAAGTCTGCTGCTGGAATTACGGCTGTCTTACCTTCTGGAGTTGTGACTGTCGCATTTCCTTTATCATCTACAACTACTGTTGCATCTGGATTTACAGCTTTAACTTTATCTTC
>NZ_JASHAX010000024.1:0-885 GCF_047464945.1 Streptococcus mitis
TCAGAAGCTGATGTACTTGCTGACTGGCTCGCACTTGTTGACGCTGATTCAGAAGCGCTTGTGCTTGCTGACTCAGAAGCTGATGTACTTGCTGAAGCTGACGCACTTGTCGATGCTGACTCAGATGCCGATGTGCTTGCTGATTCTGATGCACTTGTCGATGCTGACTCAGATGCCGATGTGCTTGCTGATTCTGATGCACTTGTTGACGCTGACTCAGATGCTGATGTGCTTGCTGAAGCTGACGCACTTGTTGACGCTGATTCAGAAGCGCTTGTGCTTGCTGATTCTGACGCACTTGTTGATGCTGATTCAGAAGCGCTTGTGCTTGCTGATTCTGACGCACTTGTTGATGCTGACTCAGATGCTGATGTACTTGCTGACTCTGACGCACTTGTTGACGCTGATTCAGAAGCGCTTGTGCTTGCTGAGGCTGATGCACTTGTTGACGCTGACTCAGAAGCGCTTGTGCTTGCTGATGCTGATGCACTTGTTGATGCTGACTCAGAAGCTGATGTGCTTGCTGATTCTGAGGCACTTGTTGACGCTGACTCAGAAGCGCTTGTGCTTGCTGATTGACTCGCGCTTGTCGATGCTGATTCAGAAGCTGATGTACTTGCTGACTGGCTCGCACTTGTTGACGCTGACTCAGATGCACTTGTTGACGCTGACTCAGATGCTGATGTGCTTGCTGACTCTGACGCGCTTGTTGATGCTGATTCTGATGCTGATGTGCTTGCTGACTCAGATGCGCTTGTTGATGCTGATTCTGATGCTGATGTGCTTGCTGACTCAGATGCGCTTGTTGATGCCGATTCAGATGCGCTTGTGCTTGCTGATTGGCTCGCACTTGTTGATGCTGATTCTGAAGCGCTTGTGCTTGCT
>NZ_JASHAX010000025.1:0-822 GCF_047464945.1 Streptococcus mitis
CTGACTCAGATGCCGATGTGCTTGCTGAGGCTGACGCACTTGTTGACGCTGATTCAGACGCTGAGGTGCTTGCTGATTGGCTCGCACTTGTTGACGCTGACTCAGAAGCGCTTGTGCTTGCTGATTCAGATGCGCTTGTGCTTGCTGATTGGCTTGCACTTGTTGAAGCTGACTCAGATGCTGAGGTGCTTGCTGATTCTGACGCACTTGTTGACGCTGATTCAGAAGCTGATGTACTTGCTGATGCTGACGCGCTTGTTGACGCTGACTCAGATGCTGAGGTGCTTGCTGAAGCTGACGCACTTGTTGACGCTGATTCAGACGCTGATGTGCTTGCTGATTGACTCGCGCTTGTCGATGCTGATTCAGAAGCTGATGTACTTGCTGACTGGCTCGCACTTGTCGATGCTGACTCAGAGGCTGATGTGCTTGCTGAGGCTGATGCACTTGTTGATGCTGACTCAGATGCCGATGTGCTTGCTGAAGCTGACGCGCTTGTTGACGCTGACTCAGAGGCTGATGTGCTTGCTGAAGCTGACGCGCTTGTCGACGCTGACTCAGAAGCGCTTGTGCTTGCTGAGGCTGATGCACTTGTTGACGCTGACTCAGAAGCTGATGTACTTGCTGATTGGCTTGCACTTGTCGACGCTGACTCAGAAGCGCTTGTGCTTGCTGATTGGCTTGCACTTGTTGACGCTGACTCAGAAGCGCTTGTGCTTGCTGACTCTGATGCACTTGTTGACGCTGATTCAGAGGCCGATGTGCTTGCTGAAGCTGACGCACTTGTTGAAGCTGACTCAGATGCCGATGTGCTTGCTGAGG
>NZ_JASHAX010000026.1:0-615 GCF_047464945.1 Streptococcus mitis
ACATGGAGCTTCAATCCATTGCTCTACCAACTGAGCTACCGAGCCTTATTGCGGGAGCAGGATTTGAACCTACGACCTTCGGGTTATGAGCCCGACGAGCTACCGAGCTGCTCCATCCCGCGTTAATAAAAAAGGAGGATGTGGGATTCGAACCCACGCACGCTTTTACACGCCTGACGGTTTTCAAGACCGTTCCCTTCAGCCGGACTTGGGTAATCCTCCAAAATAGTTTATACGGGAACAAACCCGTGTCCTCTTAGTGAAAAGATAATATTTCAATTCTCTAGTAATGGACTAAACACTATGGGCACGAGTGGACTCGAACCACCGACCTCACGCTTATCAGGCGTGCGCTCTAACCACCTGAGCTACGCGCCCAAGTTAAAAACTTGGTACAAAGAACAAAGTTCAAAGCGGGTGACGAGAATCGAACTCGCGACAACAGCTTGGAAGGCTGTAGTTTTACCACTAAACTACACCCGCTAAAATGGGAGTTAACGGGATCGAACCGCTGACCCTCTGCTTGTAAGGCAGATGCTCTCCCAGCTGAGCTAAACTCCCTAGAGCTAAGCGACTTCCATATCTCACAGGGGGCAACCCCCAACTACTTCCGGC
>NZ_JASHAX010000027.1:0-596 GCF_047464945.1 Streptococcus mitis
ATCAACAAGTGCATCAGAATCAGCAAGCACAAGTGCCTCTGAGTCAGCGTCAACAAGCGCGTCAGAATCAGCAAGCACAAGCGCTTCTGAGTCAGCGTCAACAAGTGCGTCAGCTTCAGCAAGCACATCAGCATCTGAGTCAGCGTCAACAAGCGCGTCAGCCTCAGCAAGCACATCAGCCTCTGAGTCAGCGTCAACAAGTGCATCAGCTTCAGCAAGCACATCAGCATCTGAATCAGCGTCAACAAGCGCTTCTGAATCAGCAAGCACATCAGCATCTGAGTCAGCATCAACAAGTGCGTCAGCTTCAGCAAGCACAAGCGCTTCTGAGTCAGCATCAACAAGTGCATCAGCCTCAGCAAGCACATCAGCCTCTGAGTCAGCATCGACAAGTGCGAGCCAATCAGCAAGCACATCGGCATCTGAGTCAGCGTCAACAAGTGCATCAGCCTCAGCAAGCACAAGCGCATCTGAATCGGCATCAACAAGTGCGTCAGAATCAGCAAGCACATCAGCTTCTGAGTCAGCATCAACAAGTGCGTCAGAGTCAGCAAGTACATCAGCTTCTGAGTCAGCATCAACAAGTGCAAGCCAAT
>NZ_JASHAX010000028.1:0-564 GCF_047464945.1 Streptococcus mitis
CGTCAACAAGTGCATCAGCTTCAGCAAGCACATCGGCATCTGAGTCAGCATCAACAAGTGCATCAGCCTCAGCAAGCACATCAGCTTCTGAATCAGCGTCAACAAGTGCATCAGCTTCAGCAAGCACCTCGGCATCTGAGTCAGCATCAACAAGTGCGAGCCAGTCAGCAAGTACATCAGCTTCTGAATCAGCATCGACAAGCGCGAGTCAATCAGCAAGCACATCGGCTTCTGAATCAGCATCAACAAGTGCGTCAGCCTCAGCAAGCACATCAGCGTCTGAATCAGCGTCAACAAGTGCATCAGCTTCAGCAAGCACATCAGCGTCTGAATCAGCGTCAACAAGTGCATCAGCTTCAGCAAGCACATCGGCATCTGAGTCAGCGTCAACAAGTGCATCAGCCTCAGCAAGCACAAGCGCTTCTGAGTCAGCGTCAACAAGCGCGTCAGCTTCAGCAAGCACATCAGCCTCTGAGTCAGCGTCAACAAGCGCGTCAGCTTCAGCAAGCACATCGGCATCTGAGTCAGCATCAACAAGTGCATCAGCCTCAGCAAGCACATCAG
>NZ_JASHAX010000029.1:0-556 GCF_047464945.1 Streptococcus mitis
CTGCAAATGAATTAGCAGACAGTAACGGCTTGCTTCCAACAGGAAATGTAACAGTTAAACAAAGCAAGGCATTTGATAATCCAGTAACAGGTCAAAAGGAAACGTTGACATCTGATGAAAGAACAGTTGCAATTACAGCTGAAACTGAAAAGCCACATGTAAGCTACAAAGTCACAATCGATGGTAAAGAGCCTAAGAAAGATGGTAAGGGTTACTATCTGTTCTACGCAGGTGATAACATCAAGGTTGAATTTAGCGCTACTGACAATAGTGGAAAATTGAAAAAAGTGACCTTTAACCAAGGAGATAATGAGTTAACGAATTTCTTTAATGACACTAACAATACATATGGAAGTGGTGCTGTACCTAAAATCGAAAGCATTGTAAATCAAGATCAAACCACAAGGGAAACGATAGGTAAAGTTAAAGATGACTTAACATATAATTCAAATAATAAATGGACGCGACAAATTAAGGCAGTAGATCCAAGTGGTAATGAAAGTGATACCAACCTAGATGAAGCGAAATTTGGTATTCAACAAGGACGTTTGGCGGA